>NZ_JAUBPI010000097.1:0-23873 GCF_036700645.1 Microcoleus sp. S36b_A4
CTCATGATGGTCTCGGATGATTCACTTTTACCCCCTCAATCTGCCTATGTGCCAGTTGGGGTGCGGAATGTGGGTTTCAACCGCCGAATAATCTCAAAATAAAAAAACCCTCCCCAACAAGGAGAAGGGAGGGTGAAAAGACAGTGAGAAATTTAAGTTTTTGCAGAATTAACAATAAGGAGTTACATCTTCGCCACACTCGTCAGCCAAATAACACAAAGCACGAAAGCGCAGCCCTACCACTTGCTCGTAAAGCGGATTTAACTTGCACAGCGGCGGAATGGATAATAAAGTGCGATCGCCAATTTTGACTTCTCGCTCAAACGGACACTGGCTGGGAATAAACTTACACAGCAACCGAGCCAACTTTTGACTTTTAATTGCAGTGTTATCAAGCCATTGTTTCAGCGGATGCAAGGGGTCAAAGTGTGGCTTTTGACCGTAAGGTTGAGAAATTGTAGCGACATTAACGGCGGTTTCTTGTTTGCCAAATCCTACCCAATTTGGCAGAGTTCGGTAGGAGACTGGATGCTCAAATACGTTCATTTTGCTCTCTTCCTCTTTTATAACGAGGTGCCAAGAACTCTCTGTAGAGCTTGTGCGATATTATCTACAATCAGTATCTACAGCATCTCGTTTTGCTTTACCGGATTGAACTTCTTAAATTAATGACTTAAGGCGAGAAAAGTAGTTCCTGATTTTTTTAAAGACGGTGTGCGCTCTAAAAACTGTCCTCATTTCAAGCCCAACAATTGATTGATAGGGTAAAAATTCTGTCTTCTACGTTTTAGCTTCAACCTTCGGTTGACTCTCCTTTTGTAGTTCAATTACAATTGTGACGCATCCAGGTGAATTATCCTATACGTGAAAATGCGGAACTTTTAATAAAACTTATAATATTTCTAAATAAGCTCTGCTGCAAAAAACAGTGAAACCTCGACCCCACAATCTTTGCTCGCGATCGCTCAGAAACTTCTACAATGAGAAATAATCGGTATCACCGCCCTCACAACCCATGAGTAACCCAGAAACCAAAGCTATCACCCGCGAATTGCAAAGCCACGCCGCCATTCTCGGTGGCTTCGTCTCCCTCCTCTGGATTATCGAAATTGTCGATGCCTTCCTGTTCGGAGGCAGGCTGGATGTCTACGGAGTCCGCCCCCGCAGCATCGACGGACTTCAAGGCATCCTGTTGATGCCTTTTCTGCACGGCAGTTTTGCTCACTTAGCCGCCAATACCCTCCCTTTAGTGACATTGGGTTGGTTGATAATGCTGCGAGAAATCAGCGACTTTTTTATCGTGAGTGCCGTCACTGTGCTAGTCAGCGGATTCGGAGTTTGGCTGACCGGCGCGCCCTATTCCGTTCACATTGGTGCCAGCGGATTAATCTTTGGTTACTTCGGCTTCTTGCTGCTGCGGGGCTATTTTGAACGCAGCTTTACATCTATTTTGGTATCTTTAATTGTCGGTTTCTTCTACGGCAGTTTAATTTGGGGAGTTTTGCCCTCGCAGCCGGGAGTTTCCTGGCAAGCGCATTTCTTTGGCTTTGTCGGTGGCGTATTAACAGCTCAACTTTTGGGACGGCAGAAACGGCAAATTAGCTAGGATTAGGACTTATGGTGCATAGTATCATCACCTTGGTTTATTGCCCCGAACTTATCTGAAAGCGTAGGTTTTTTGTCAATAAACCTGATTTCTTGTTTCAGTTGACAGTTGACAAGCGAATTTCTTGATAGTACCCGCCACGTGATTTATCCGTGGAATCAATCCAAAATCAAAAATCAAAAATCCTCAAGCCCCCGCATTTATCCGTGGGGTCGCCTCTAAAATCTAAAATCTAAAATCGATTGACCGCTTTATAGCGACCTCTACCTGGAAGGAAGAGGATTGGAGGAATGAATAGTCTTCTTTTAATTTCTCCCGCTTATGGTTCCGGCTTTAAACCAATTCTTTCTGGTAACAAGTGCGTATCGCATAGCAAGACTAACTGCTGACCAATAATTCAACGCGGGCCGGTAAGCACACAGTAAAAACCGAACCGCAACCTAACTCGCTTTCAACGTGCATATCGCCCCCCATCATCACGCAAAAGTGACGGCTAATAGTCAATCCTAAACCCGTGCCGCCATACTTGCGCGTAGTTGAGGCGTCACCCTGCATAAAAGCTTGAAATAAATGCTGCAATTGTTCGGGGGGAATCCCAATGCCCGTATCAGCTACGCGAAAAATTATTGAGTCGGAAGGTTCTGCTATTTCTTGAGTTGTTAAGCTGTCATGTTTAACTCTTTCAATGCAGAGACTAATAGTCCCCTGTTCCGTAAATTTGGCTGCATTGCTCAGCAGGTTGAGCAATATTTGACGAGTTTTGGTAATGTCAGCATACATCATTCCCAAGTCGCTCCCACAATCAACTTCAAACTTATTAGAATTTTTATCTACCAAGGGTTTGACAGTAGAAACTACCTCGTCAATTAAATTAACCGGGTTGAAAGTTTCTAAGTAAAGTTCCATCCGACCCGCTTCAATCTTAGAAATATCTAGAATGTCGCTAATTAAAGATAGCAAGTGTTTGCCCGCTGTTTGAATTTTTTGCAAGTCGGGGATAAAATCTTCGCAGCCTAAATCCTCAGCGTCTTCTTTGAGCATATCGCTGTAACCAATAATCGCGTTGAGGGGAGTTCGCAATTCGTGGCTCATATTAGCTAAAAAAGCGCTTTTGGCTTGGTTTGCTGCTTGAGCTGTTTGAGCGACTTTTTGGAATTCTTCTGCTAATTTGCGCTGGGTAATATCTTCGGCAATACCGACGATGCGGTAAATTTCTCCGGTTTGGCTGCGGACTGGAAAAGCCCGATCGCGCACCCAGCAAACTGAACAGTCAGATCGCACTACCCGATACTCCTCATCATAATCGCCCCGCACCTGTTTCGCAAAAGCAGCCTTGACGCGATCGAGATCCTCCGGGTGAATAGCATCCCAAAAAGCCTCCGGTTCTGACTGCAAACTCTGACAGCTCAAATTCCATATTTTTTCGCAAGCAGGGCTCACATAAACTAGCTGCTTTTGATTGGGTTCTCTAATCCAAAATACCTCATGAATATTTTCTGCCAACTGGCGAAACCGCTCCTCGCTAGCCCGTAACTTCTCAACAGCACTGTGAAATTCAGTCACATCCTGAATCAGCGATGCCACCCCAATGATGCTGCCGTCAGGATCGACCAAAGTCGTATTGTACCACTCGCAAAGAATAATTTTTCCGTCTTTTCTGAGGTTTTCGTTAAGACTGGTAACTCCTCCTTTATTAGTAAGCAAAGTTATAGATAGTTGCCTGACATATTCCTTAGCACTTTCAGGAACTATGAGATCGACTCCGTGGCGTCCCATAGCTTCCAAGCGGTTGTATCCAAAAATTCTTTCCGCTGACAAATTCCATTCCGCTACTTCAAAGTTTAGATCCCATTCAATCGCTCCCAATGGAGTTTGGTGAAGATGGAGAGCCAGTTTTTGCTGCGAGTTTTTCAGAGAAATAATTAATTGATTTTTGTCGGCGATCGCAGATTCTACCCGATCTTCGAGAGTAGTAAACGACTCTTCCAATTGATGGGCCATCATATTAAAAGAGCGAGCCAGGACACCCACCTCATCCTCCCGATCTACAGACGCCATCAAGCGGGAATCTACCGCCATCCCGTCCCATTCTCCCCGTGACAAAGCCTCCGCAGCCTTGCTCAAACGCCGAATCGGTACAACAATCCACCTAGAAGTTAGAGCGCCAATCGCCGTTGCCAGCACCAAAGCACCCAGACACATCACCACAGTATACCGAGTGTTGGCATTAATCCTTTCCATAAAATCGGCTTCAGGAACCGTCACCACAATCAACCAGTCGAGACCCCTGCTGTCTGAGAGTGGCGTCACCTGTAGAAATTGCCGTTGACCGTCGATCGTAAAATCTAACTGGCGAGATCTGTCAATTTTGTGCAAATCCCCGAAGCGTTCAGTCAAATAGCGGGCTGTCGATCGAATTAGAACATTCTTGCTGCTGGTTGCCACAATCCGTTTCGCAACACCATTGCTAACAATAAATGGCGGTTCCAGAGTAGAATTTGCCACCAATTGCCCAGACCTTTCTACAATAAAAGTCTGTCCTGATTTGCCAATTTTTAGAGTTTCCAAGAATTGATTGAGCTTGGAAAGTGCCAAGTCAGAACCCAGGATGCCAATCAGTTTACCATCCTCGCCATAAACTGGTTGAGCAGCCGTAATCGCTAGTTTGGGAGCGTCAAAATAATTATAGATTTTACTCCAAGTCGGTTGACCTGCGCGCACCGGAGCTATGTACCAAGGTCGGACACGGGGGTCGTAGTTGAGAGTAGTTTTTAATAGCTTGGTTGGTTCCTCCAACTCGGACAGCCCGTAGCCCTGCAAATTATAGCCAGTAGATTGATTAGAAATCTGAATTTGCAACTTGCCGTCGTCGAGACGTTCAACTCCAATAAAATCTTTTTCTTCGGATGCGAATTGAATGTAGCTAATTTTATCAAAAATTTGGATTTGTTTGTAGAAGTAGCGTTGCAAACTATCACTATCCCGCACGTTCACAAGACCGAGACGGATGGCATCGAGATTGAGCTGATTGATTTGGTGTGGCGTTTCAATATAACTATTAATATGTTGCTGGATACGCGATGTGACTTCTGTCCGCAGTTGTGCGGCAACATCGTTGACGGCTATGCGCCCGTTCCGCAGCGACAGCCACCCCGTCAACCCTACCGCAGCGAAAGTCTGAAGGGCAAAAGGCACAACAAGGACGATGCGAATTGGCACTTTGCCCGACATTTTTAAAATCGAGTCGGTTAGATATTTGATTGGCATGGTAAAGCAGAACTATTATTAACCCACAACATTCCGGTCAAGTACAAATTGATGAGCGCAGGTTTTGAAGTTGAGATGGTTTTAGTAGGCGAAGTGCTGTTAATAACTCGGAATCTGCCGCTGGCAACTGAATTTTTAACGACTGCCACCGCCATCTTAGCGCGATCGCGAGCTTTGGGAACATTGGCATCGAGATGAATGCAGTATCAATCTTGGACGTACTCTACACGCTCATATTATTATAGATTTTGAGATTAAAGAATTAAATAATTGGGAAAAAGAGATTCTGTAAGGGTTGAGAACTTGCCTGCTGTTCCATTCTTTTTTTAGACTGGTATCTAAAACCTGGTGTTTTTAGCGTGGTGGCGGGCTGCAACGAACTATTTTCGTGAAAAACAACCCATGGATAGCCGCCCGTGCGTCCAGCACTAACTTTTTTTCCCATCCTGACAAGCGAATTTCTTGATGGTACCCGCCACGTGATTTATCCGTGGGGTCGCCTCCCCAATCTAAAATCTAAAATCCTCAAGCCCCCGAATTTATCCGTGGGGTCGCCTCCCAAATCTAAAATCTAAAATCCTCAAGCCCCCGAATTTATCCGTGGGGTCGCCTCCCAAATCTAAAATCTAAAATCTAAAATCGAATGACCGATAGCGCGATCGAAAATTATAAGTTTTCACAGCAACTGCAATTGATATCTCCACAAGCAGCTACTTTTGATAGAGTGCAACTTAATTGCGAGTAGGTAAAATAAGCATAGTAGGATGCAACTAGCGGAGGGATGGATGATGAACGCAGTTATTGCTACTCTTGGCACTGCTCTCGGACTGAGCTCAATTTTTATCGGTTTGACCCCGGCGGTTCTCGCCCAACAAAGACTGCAACCAACGCCCCAATATTCGGAAACGACTTTATCTGGGGACTCGTTGAGGACTGTGGAGGACAGAACCTTAGACTCGGACTACCAAAACTTGATTGGTGAACCAGAAACGGCGGCTAATTCTGCTAGAGGGGAAAGAAGCTTGGGCGACAGATTTCGCCTCAAAATCGAGGGCCCATTGGAATTTATTACTACTCCTTCGGACGCCCAGCGTCAAGGAAATCCTTTACCTCCAAAACAAACCGACAGCGGTACAGAAGCGGGAGTTCAGCTTCAGCTAGGACTTTAGCAATTTTAAATGAATTCATTTGAAGCGAGCGATGGCGGAACCCAATTTTTGATTATCTCAGTTCTTGTGACTGCGATCGCTTTTTGATCTGAGTTTTATCACAAGTTTTGTGCGGTTTCGATCACACAAGGTTCTCTATTGTGAACCTAAAATTAGACCAATTAAACTTCCGATAAAGACCAATTAGCTACATATCTTTACAATATCGCATAAAACTGGCGGTGAAGGTGATGAGAAAGGCTCAACTGATCGATTATTTGCGGGGAGAGTTGGCAATATCGAATTCTGCGATCGCCGTTGCTCTCCGACACGGTGAACAAGATGCCAGCGAACTGCCCATGGTTCTGTGGCAGTACGGGTTAGTAACACTCGAACAATTAAACCTGATTTTTGATTGGATGGAAGCTCAGCCGACTTAGCAATTTAAAATCCTGAGTTAAAAAATATGGATATCGGATTGCAATTTTTTAACAAATAAAGCTTGGACAAACGGTCGTCGAAAAGTATAGGGTTGAGTGTTTAGGTTGAGGGTGGGTCTTATTTTGTCCCAATTAGAAAAATACAAATATACAGTAGGGACACAGCACTGCTGTGTCCTCATTTTTATTGTCGCTTAAAATAAACTGCTTTCATATCAAATCTGGCAGCCTCGGTATTAATATTACCCACAGCTTTCGAGACGGCAGTGCCGTGTCCTCCATACCATGTCGCTCGTGCAACCGGAAACGATATCAATCCCACATTCCGCACCCTGAACTGTCACACTACGAATTTTCGGAGTTTGGCGAAATTGAACTGGCGATCGCCAGTCCTATTTCCCACTTGTGTGTATAAAAAGTGACTATTTTGGTTCACAAAATTCCGCAAAAACCGATTGTGACAGTGGAGGGTGCGGAAAGTGGGATCAATTTGTCGAAGATGCGATCGCACTCGGCATCAAATAGAAGCTATAAAACAAACCCCAGCAACTTTTAGGCTGCCGGGGCTTGTCTTGTTTAATTTGGTGGCGGGAAGTGGATTTGAACCACTGACCTTCGGGTTATGAGCCCGACGAGCTACCAGGCTGCTCTATCCCGCGTCGCTTTATCTCTCTTTAGTGGTTTCCAAAAACAAAACCCTGAAACCTTAACGATTACAGGGTTCGCTTGAATTTGGTGGCGGGAAGTGGATTTGAACCACTGACCTTCGGGTTATGAGCCCGACGAGCTACCAGGCTGCTCTATCCCGCGTCGCTTTATCTCTCTTTCTAATATAAACATATCTTTCCGAAAATAGCAACCCCACAATCAAAAAAACTTTTTAGATTGTGGGAGGGGTTGCTGAAATCGGCGAGCGAGTCTCGATCGCCCTAAAGCATCGAAACTTCCCCGATCACCTCCAAGCGCTTGAACTCGCTGAGAGTCAGGTAAGTTTCCGAAAGAGTTTCGGCAATTGTCGGAGTAATCCACCCCAACTGCTTGAGCAAGTGAATCGCCACAGCAAATTGAGCGCGCTTTCCTCCATCCGTCACCTTAATTGCCAAGCCCATGCCTTCGCCAACGCGGCCAATGCACTGCACCCCTTCGGCGCCGGACTTGCTCACCAATTCCCCTTGAGTCAAGCGCATCAGTTCCGTGTCAAATTTGCCCTCACCGGCAACCATCATCGGGTGATGAGTCATAGCGCGGACAATCCGCTCCATCTCCACATTGTCGCCGGAAGCCAATTTAGCGTACAAAGAGGCCATTTGCCCCAACTGCAACAGATAGGTAGGAGCGCCACAGTCGTCACGAGCGCTGATAAACTCTTCGGCAGGCATTGCCAGCAACTCAGCCACTTTGCCCAAAATAAGCTGCTGGACAGGATGTTTGCGGCGTAAATAAGTGTCCAATGGCCAGTGCAGTTGCTGGCAGACAGCCAGCATTCCGGCGTGTTTGCCGGAACAGTTGTATTGCAGGGCGCTCTTTTTGCCTTCGGGAATGGGGCATTGAAGTTTAGAGGGGTCAATGTCGCAGCGCCACAGGACGTTAAATACCTGGCGCGATTGCTCGATCGTACCTTGATGGGAACTGCAAATAATCGCTAAATCTCGATCGGTCAATTCGTAGCGTTCTAAAGTGCCAGTCCCCGTCACCGCCAAAGCTTGAAAAGGCTTGAGTGAAGAACGGACAAATGAGGCCGTTTCCGAGTTACCAGCAACGGACAGAACGCGCCCGCGGTTGTCGCAGACAGCGGCCTGGGCGCGGTGCCTCGATTCCACAATACCTTCGCGCAGCAGTGTGACTTCCAGTTCGGGAGCTTGGGTTCGTTTTCCCCTTGTCATATCAATTTTAGATTTTAGATTTTAGATTTTAGATTGGGGCCGGTGGAAGTTATGAGTTGCGAGCTGCCAGTTAAGAGTTATAAAGTTAATCTTTCTGCGATCGTTTCTCACTCATGCACTCCGTGTGCGTTGTTGGCTGTGGGCGGCAATCTCAAAACTCAAAACTCCCTTCCATTCCCGATTACAAACAACTCCAAGTTAGTCCCCCGGCAACCAGCAACACTGTCAAACCATAAAATGTCTGCCGCAGACGCCTGAGAATTGGTTCTAGTTGGTAGTTGACAATCAACTGATCTTGAAGCAAAACTTCGGGAGTTTTAGGCCAAGATTGACAATCGTACCAACCAGACTCTTCGTAGACGACCGTGGGATTTGAAAGGCGCGATCGCACGTAGAACCAACCCAAGTAGAGCCGCAGCAAAGCTAATCCTAGAATAAAACTGGCACCTGCGGCACCGCTGAGGACAAACTGAGCTGGATACTTGACAGGAGCAAAGCTAGAAGCAGCTATCGGCCCCGATACCAAGCAACTCCAAGCCCACACCCAAGCTAGTTTGGCTAGGTATCCGGGCCAATTGAGTGTTACCCAGCTAAAAAACCAGGATTCTTTAAGTTCTTGGTATTCATTGATCGGCCGCTGTTCTTGCGGAACGGGACAAATAGAAGCAGAAACGTTTTTCACATTAGCCATCCTCACGGCGTGGGGGAAAAGTCAATGCGTTCGGCGTGTCCCCAGAACGCTTCTAAATTGTAGAACTCCCGCTCTTGAGGCTTCAAAATGTGAATGATCGCGTCGCCGTAGTCCATGACGACCCAACTAGCGTCTGATAGCCCTTGTGTACGCAGCGGCAAGCGTTGCCACTCTTCTTCCACTTGGTCTGCTATCGCTTGGGAGATGGCTCGTACCTGCACGTTGGAAAATCCGGTGACGATCGCAAAGTAGTCTGCCAAGTAGCATACTTCGGCCACCCGGAGCAATACAATATCTACTGCTTTGCGGTCCTCGGCTGCTTGGGCAACGGTCATGATCAGGCCGCGAGCTTCGTCTGGGGAGGTGCTGTCCGTTGCTGTAGACTGAGCCCTGGAGTATTCGAGTTGAGTTAGATCTGACATTAAGTGTTTAAGTTGCTAATTGATACGGTAAGGAAGAATGGGTGCGCTATTGGCTTTCGGTTGTTGGCAGTTTGAGACGGGAAATAGGAGTTAGATTGAAGCCAAAAGTAAGGACAGGATTGCTGATAAATTTTACTTTTAACTTGTGATTTGTTCGATCGACTTCTGGGTCGAATTTCCTGTTTCCGGCGATCGAGCCATAAGCAGCGCCCAATTGCGGGTAAGTACGGTGCGGGGGTGGATGTAGCAGCGAGTTTCTAGCAAATATTTAAGACAATAATCGCTAGTTTGCCACACGGCTGCATAAAGATTTTGCAAGCTTGCCTCGCGCAGTGCTTCTAGTTGGGCTGTGTTGCCGCGGCTCGGCTCTATGGTATCTGCTATGAATACGGTACAACTGAGCTGGCTCATTTTTGGTCTGCCGAGGGTGTGATTGGCGATTGCGTCCAAAATTTCTCGATCGACCACCCCGAATTCGTCTCTGGCGACGATCGCGCTCGCGTCTGCGTGCAGCAAATGCGGGTGTGCTTCCAACACTGAGTCTAACTCTAAACCTTCCTTCTGGGCCATTTGCAGCAGCAGTTGAGGTTTGAAGTATTTTGCCAAATCGTGCAACAAACCGGCCGATCGGGCTTTTGCTTCGTCGAGGCCGTAATGGCGAGCCAAGTCACCTGCTACCTGTTCGACTCCGAGGATGTGTTTGATGCGGGCAGCAGGAACGCGCTCAGAGAGCCAAGCTAGGACGTTTTCGCGCGCGGGTGCAAGTGTCAAATATTAACTCCGAAATTGTATAGTGTCTTTTATTTTAGCGTTTTGTTTTGATCGGCTGCGGTGTCGGGCACATAGGGGTGTGGTTACTTATGGGATGGGGAGGGGTGAAGGGGGCGAAGGGGGTGAAGGGGGCGATCGGCTTTACCTGAACAATCCAAAGATGTGTTAAAGTAAGTGGCTGTAACGACAAATTGTAGTTACAATATCTAGTGACAATCAAGGTATGGAATTTGAGTGGGATGAGACTAAACGTCTTACCAAACTTAGCAAACATGGAATTGACTTTATCGACGTTCCATTACTTTTTGATGGAGAAATCGTAACAGTTGAGGACGATCGATCAATCCTCAGTCTTTCATTTTTTGGTAGTTTATCTTAACGAGCGTTCGTTCAGTAGTGCTCCGAAAATCTTTTGCCACTGTAAGCACGGGCGGTTTCAAGCGCTTATCTTATTTCGGCAAAGGCTCCAATATTTTCTCCGCATGACTCGCTGCCACCGCCGCAAATAAAGCTTCATAATGATTCAAAGCTTCCTCAAATCCGTAATTCTCCACAGCATAATTTCTGCCTTGCTCGCCCAACGCATCCACCTTAGCAGGGTGCAAGTACAAATCCTCAACCGCCTCAGCCAAAGCCTGCGGATCTTCCGGCGCTACCACCACCCCGCCACCGCTTTGCTGCACTGCTTTTTGGGCCGTACCAGTTTCAGGAACCGAAGCCAAAATTGCCCGACCGCTGGCGAGAATTACTTGAATTTTTGAAGGCATATTGAAGTTAGTAACGCGGCGCTTTTGTACTACTAAACTAACATCAGCAGCAGCTAACAATTCGGGCAATTTTTCTCGCGGTTCAAATGGTAGCAACATTACATTATTAGCTTTGTAAGTTTCGCAATCTTGTTGCAAGCGCGCCAAGGCTGTTGATTCCCCCACAATTACAAAAGCGATTTCGGGTATGTGTTTCAAACGAGCCGCTGCTTGGACAACTGTTTGCAAGCCTTGAGTTAGGGCAATATTGCCTGCATAGAGAACGACAAATTTGCCCTTGAGTTTGTGAGTTTCTCGAAATGAGTTACTTTCCTTGGGTAAGGGCCGAATGAAATTGACATCAACCCAATTGGGAACGCAAACTATTTTTTCGGGGGGTACTCCCTGAGAATGCAATTTTTTGACAAAACCGCTGTCGATGACGCTGACTTGGCTGGCTGTGCTGTAGGCCAATTTTTCCAAAGCGTCAGCAATGCGAACTAGCAGTCCGTTTTTTTTGACCAAGCCGACGCGCACGGCTGCTTCTGAGACGATATCCTGAACGTTGAGGACGATCGGGCAAGCGCGAATCCAGCCGTAAAAGGCGACTGGGACGCAAATCGGTAAAGGGGGCATTGTCGAGAAAATCACGTCGGGACGCCAGCCTCTGAAAGCTTGGACGGCGCTGGAGACAACAAAACTGCCGTCTAGCACAAGTCGGTCTAGGAGGCTGGGGTGGGGGCCGTTGACGCGCAGATAGCTGCGCTGAATTGTGACACCGTTGTGTTCTTCTGTGAGGTAAAATTTGCCCTCATATTGCGGATAAATCCGGCGCTGCGGATAGTTTGGCATTCCTGTGACGACTCGGACTTGGTGGCCGCGCTTGACTAAGCCTTGCGCTAGTTCTGTCATCAGGGGGGCAATGCCGATCGGCTCTGGATAGTAGTTATATGAATAAATTAGAATACGCATAATATTTATTTTGAAGCAAATTGTCCTCCAGCCGCGTGCATCGAGCCTGTACCCGCAGAATTGCAGAGGATGTGGTTGGATTCCGGGTAGGACAATAGGGGAGCGAGGGGATCTTCCACTCCTTGCGAAAGAAGCCGCCCTGACCGGGCGGGTATCGGGCCATCAGGTAATGTTTTTTCGCATTACCAGGCAGTTTCGGCGATCGTCGGTACGGATATACCGAAGGTCGTCTGTGAGCTTGTACATGAACACCAGTCCCCTTTCTCCTTCTCTGTCCAAAGGATCGCGCTGCTCTTGCATGATTGAGTGCAGCTTTGCTTCTAAGTTGAAGGGTTGACCCCTGTCCCAAATCCTAATTTCTAAGTAATCGGCAAACACTTTTACCTCAATGTCGATGGGCGTCGTGGGGGGCAAGTTCTGGTGAGCGTGGCGGACAGCGTTTGTAAAGCCTTCGTTGATTATCAGCCGACACTGCCACCAGAAATCCGCTGGTATCATGGGCAAAACGATATTCTCCAACCATTCCAAAACGGATGTTAAAGCATTCAGGTCTGTTTCAACCTGCAGGTGCCACTCGGCCTTTGGTTGCTTGTCTTTCATCTTTCTTCCCCCTGGTCGGCCCCCACCACCGCTGTACTCAGCGCCGGAGGGAGAGAAAAAGGAGGGCAAGGTCTTGGCAACATATTAGTTAAGTCAAGCTTGAGTTGAAGAAGCCCGTTTTGCCTCAAGGTGAGCATTCCTTTCGCACCATTTACTCGCACAGCAAATGAGAGACTTCCGATACTGTAATCCGCCTCGGTAGGGCGTTTAAATAGGGAAAATTCCCGAGTCAGCTTGCGAGGAAGTGATTTAAGCTTCGACCGTGTTAGGAGTCGCTACTTTTCTAAACACAGGTGAGTTCTTCTCGTCCTCGAAAATCATGCTGGGCTCATTTGAGTATGACCTCGAACTCGCCAATTGCTAATTATTAATGCTCTGATTGCAGAGCTGGCAACTAGCTGTGTATTTTCTTGGCGTGTGAATTTTAACACTTAATGCTAACGTAGGTATCGCTAGTGATCGTCTGCTTGACTAAGTATCGAGTTCGAGTTCCCGCCCCCCGTTGGCAACCGCACCTCAAAGTTCAGTGGTGGGTTGTTGAGGGTTCCTACACAGCGCCACTATTTTTGTTAAACAGGACTGTTACAGTTTTGACAATTAGTTTGAGGTCATACACCAGGCTCCAGTTTTGTTGGTATTTTAAATCTAAACGGATGACATCTTCAAAATCGCGGACTTGAGAGCGACCGTTGACTTGCCATTCCCCTGTCATCCCAGGTTTGACATCCAAACGTTGCCACTGAGGGACTTCGTAGCGCTCAACTTCGTCTGGGGTAGGCGGTCTAGTGCCGACTAGACTCATTTCGCCTTTGAGCACGTTCCAAAACTGCGGCAGTTCATCAAGGCTGGTTTTGCGTAAGATGCGCCCGACCTTGGTAATCCGCGGGTCGTTGTCATTTTTGAAAAATGCGCCAGAAGCCTGATTTTTGATTTGGGCTTTCATGGCTTCGGCGTTGGTACACATCGATCGAAATTTCCAAATCCGAAATTGTCTGCCCATCCAGCCACAGCGGGTTTGACCGAAAAATATCGGGCCTGGATCGTTGATAGTGATAGCAGCAGCTATGGGTACGAGCAAAATTCCTGTAATTATCAAACCGACTATTGCCCCAACAATGTCTATCAGCCGCTTCACCCACGATTGCACTGAGGGGTGGGTCATCGGTAGCTGATTGTCCGAGGGCTTGGTCTCTGTGGGAGTTGAGGTTGCAGAGGGCTGCTCGATCGTCAGCACTTGATCTAGGCTGGTGAGAGCAAATACTGCCATCACCTGCGGCTTGAGGCTTCGGAGCACCAAGTCGCTACCACGCTGTTTGGCAAATTTCAGATTGCTGACTAAAGCACCGATCCCGCTACTGTCGATGAATGTCGTCTGACTGAAGTCTAGGACAATCTTGCTGGGAACGGTGGTGCTTTCCGAAAAAAGTTGCTGGCAGGTTGTCTTGAAGTTTACAGCTTCAAGTACGCTCAAGCGCACGGGTATGTGAACTGAGGGAATTTCGTCCGAGTACGTTACCCGAAAATCTGCCTCTGGGGTTTGACTGACCATGAAGTCCTGGTTTCAAATTTCAAGCTTATGTCTTTAGCCTATTCTGTCCTAGCAGCTCCACCTTTACCAAATATTATGGTTAACAAAAGGCTAGCTTTATACAAACTTTACAAAAACGCCTGCAAACTCGCCCGCCGAGAATGATATCAAAGGCAAAAATAGACTTAAGTCTACCAGTGCCAGTTTTGGCCCAAAGATTTTTGAACGCAGTCGCGGCCAAACTTTAACATCGGAATCAAGATTTTTGTG
Source organism: Microcoleus sp. S36b_A4 (assembly GCF_036700645.1). NCBI lineage: Bacteria > Bacillati > Cyanobacteriota > Cyanophyceae > Oscillatoriales > Microcoleaceae > Microcoleus > Microcoleus sp. S36b_A4. Next base: position 14,345 of record NZ_JAUBPI010000097.1, read on the forward strand.
GATTCAGGCCGATTAATCTTGTCGTTAATAATTTTCGTGCCTGTCTTGCACCGGATAGCCATCGCAGTTAACAGTTAACAGCTAACACAGAAGTCAACAGTTAACGGTTAACTGGAAAACCCCCGTAACAAGCGTCGGGGGATGAGGTTAAGAATTGTAGACGTTTTCTGACTGGGAGGTTTCGCGGGTGATGGGTTTGACTTTGGCTTTGGCTTTGGCTGCGTTGCGTTTGAGGGCCTGGAGACGAGCTTCGTATTTAGCCCGCTGCTGTTTTTTGGAGGTTTGCTCGATTAAGGTTTTTAAGGCGCTGCCGAGGCTTTTGTAGGCGTTTGGGAGAGTGTAGCCGAAGCGGGTGGCCAGGGCCAGGGCTTTTTCGTCGGCGTCTATTGCTTCTTTTAAACTTTTCTCTCCGTTGTTTTTTTGGAAAAGTCTCCAGCCGGAGACGCCACACAGGGATAGGGCTAATAACAGCAGCAAACCGTCTTGCACCCAAAGTTCGCCGACGGCGCCGCCTAAACCAATGGCGAGGGCTGCCATTTCCCAACCGTCTCTGGGGATGGTGTCGTTTTGAATTCTGGCGACTTCGTGCCAAAATAGGAGGTTGCGCTGATCCATTGCTAGCTGTTCCCAGCGGATCAGGTCTATTTGGATTTCTACCTGGTCTTTGCCTATTTCTTCGCTGCGGATCAGGGTAGGATTAACTTCTATTGTTTTTTCTACTGTTACCCAACTTTGGAGTTCTGGGGGCAGTATGTTTTTCAAGCGCCGGATCTCACTCATCTCGGCTCTTGCTGTAGAGGTTGCATAGGATGTCATAGCTCCGGCCTATTGATTTTCCAAAGGTTAATATGTGTCTATTTCTGGAGTATAGCAAACCTTTAATGCAAATATAGTCTAGCAACGGGGGTCGATCGACTAATACTGGCAATTTTACTTGATTTTAGTCTCAGGGGGCGATCGCAACTGCCGACTCGATCCTTGATTTTCGACTATTTCATCAACAGTTCGATTTCTTGTCGCAATTGCGACCAAGCCGACAAAACTTCCGGCTGAGAAGTTATGCCTTGTTGAACTAAAACAACTCCGTCAAATACTTCAGAAAATCCCTACAAACCTCGCCGTAGAGATTCATCGGCAAAACGCACTCGCCCCCGAACTCTACCTCTGTCAATCGGAGCTTTTAAATTCTTATGCTGTAAATGCCACAAGTCATAATCGACAGCTAATTTTGTAAAAATGGCGACAACTTAATCCGTGTAATATGAGTCGAAAACCTTGTTTTATAGTCCATTACGGGATATCTATTTAGGGCAAATAAAGTCATTTAACTCTTCTTTTTGTCCCAACATCCTCTCTTTTTTTGCCTCGTTTAACATTCATTTTTTTTTCTTTTTTTGCTACATGAGCGCGATCGCCCACAGTTGGGTGTTCGAGCGCCCACAGTAGCGAGTCGGAGCGCCCGCTGCTGGCACTAACTACTGGTGTATCCCCTTTCCTTCTTGCAGTGGATCTTACCACTTTTCGGGGATTTACACACATCAGTCAGACGCGATTTAAATGATTAAAGTGACTTGAGAAGACCACTTTCCAACTGATAAATTGCTGCCATGATTCCGCTTTCAGGATTTGTGAGCAGCGACTTTTTGACATCTTTCAAGTATTCTACAATGTGTTCCCGCAAAATCGGTCTTTCTACTTTAACTGTGTGATTGTAATCCCACAAATCCCAGATGATAATCCCGATGCCGACAATAGGGTCGATTAAACTTACTCCCAATTGACTAGCCACTGTACCGCCTGTTTTTGTGGCTACCTTGGCGGCAGCTTTGCTGGCAACTTTTGCCGTAACTTTGCTGCCAACTTTAGCTGCTACTCCCAAAATTAAGGGTTTAGCAATTAAGTAACCGCTACCGCCAACTAATACTTTTAATGATAAATTCGAGACGTTTCCTTTGTCGCTAATTGTGGTGGCAATATCGTTCAGATATTTGTCCCACTGTACTTGCGGTATATTATAACTGTTTTGAACTACTTTCACATTCTTGCTAACTTCGGATATATACAAATTAGCAGTATCTTGAGTGATTAATTGAAATCGCAGTTGAGCGTTTTTGGGTACCAGTACGCGGTTAGCAAATTCTCTTTGAAAGTCTTCCGTTAATTTTTCGGAAACAGCACGAGATGCTTCTGTCATATCGAATCTGTTGAGTAGGGCAGATTTCACGAAGCTAAAAGGTACGGCAAACTCCATCTTTTTTTGAGTGAAGTAATCAAAGTACCAATCGAGGAAACTGTTGTCTACTCGTGCAATTACTTCGCTTTCCCATTTGTCCAACTCTTTTGATGCGAAAGTTTCGGCAGTTATATGGGATTTTTGGATGGCGTTTTTAATGTCTTGGTTGACTTTGCTAAAATCGTGTGGCGTCGAGACTACAACTGCTGTGGTTCCGGTATTTGTTAGTGACTGGGAAATTAGAAAGTTACCTAATAGGGGAATGATGACTACGAGAATTACGATCGTCCAAATCATCGGTGTGACAGTTTTGATAAACTGACCGATAACTCTGAGACGTTCTGTTTTCTCTGAATAGCTAATTTCTTCCTTGTCTTGACTCATGGCGGTTTCGCAACTGATGAGAGTTTGGCTAGTTTCGATTATAGGCGATCGTACTTGCGATCGTGTTACAGGGGTGTAGCCTGGGATTTTGGAGGGGTTGGGGAAAAAGTGCGATCGACCCACTCTCTTATCATAGCAAGCAGTTTTTATGAGCGTACTCAAATACCAAGTCCTGTATTATTTTGTTAATTCTCCTTTGTGAAAGGAGGCTGTTAAGTTTCATTTCTGAAGTGGTGTGGTTTTGTAATTTTATGTTATACTACCAAAATTACGGGTAATACACACTCCTCACAATTAAACTAAAAATCCCTATGAAACAAACCATTCAAGAAATTTACTGCGATGAATCAGGTTGCAATGGTAATAATCTTATGGACCGAGATTCACCGATTTTTGCTTATGCAAGTGTAGCAATTAACCATGAAGAAGCTACAGAATATGTAAATAATATAATTCAAAAATATAAGCTACAAGGTGGCGAATTAAAAGGTCGAAACCTTCTTAAATCTTCCAAGGGTCAAAAGGTAATAGCTGAGATATTGATAAATTTTAAGGATCGCATAAAAGTAGCTGTATATCATAAAAAATTCAACTTAGCTTGCAAATTGTATGAATATATATTTGAGCCAGTTTTATCAGAAAAAAACTCTCTATTTTACCAGATAAAATTTCACCGATTTATCAGCAACATTTTATATGTAGAGTTTGTATCTCAGAGCGCGGATGCTGAAAAAATATTTAGCGATTTTCAGAAGCTTATGAGAAGTTTGGAGGACACAGAACTTAACTATCTTTTTAGTTCTTCAAAAACACCTGATATTTCGCCTATACTCGACGGCATAAAGACTTTCTGTATTCATCATAGAGATACTATTAATCAAGAATTAAACTCTTTACAAGGAACTGATATAGGCAAGTGGATTTTAGAGCTTTCGTACCCGGCTTTGTTGTCTATTCTCTGTGACTGGGGAAAAGAGTTTAACCAACTTAAAGTTTTTTGTGATGTTAGTAAACCACTAAAAGAAAACAAGGGACTGTTGGATACTATGATTGGGAGAGAGGATAAGATTTATACTGACTTTTTTCAAGGAGTAGAAGAACCCATTACATTTAATCTATCCCAAGAAGTTCAATTTGTGGAATCCGATAAATTTCCTGGCATACAAATAGCTGATGTTGCTGCGGCTGCTTGTGCCTATGCTGCTAGAGAAGGTGTCAACCAAAATACAGAGAGCTGGATAGAGCATATACCCGGTATTATAGGTGGCCACTCAGTGATTCCTGATTTGAGTTACACCGACCCACATACATTTGATGCGACCAGAAATTATATGTTGTTAATATATTTGGTGGAGAAAAGTATAAACGAACAGCCATTGCTTGATGGAATAGAAGAGTTTTTATCGGCGGTTACTCATGATTTAAATCTCAATCCGAGCAATCGGATAGCTACTATTGCCGAGAATTGTCGAAGCGACGCACCCTACTTTAACTTTTAGCAGGTAAAGGAATCTCATCGCCACACTCATAAGCAGTCTCTATCCACAATTCCCTAGCTTCCTGAATATTCTCCATCGCTTCCCACAAAGTTTCCCCCACAGACATACAACCCGGAAGGTCTTTTACAGCAATTTCCAGGTTTATGGAGTACGGTTGCAAGGGTTTGTCAACCAGTTTGGTAAGTGCTTGGGATTAAGGTGTACTTTATTTGCCTGGAATCTGCTGTATTATGGCTGTATAACCTTCAGATTCTGGATAAAAACTGATAGCATATTTCAGGCTCAAGTAATAATCTAGAGACTTAAAGTTGACTTTCATCTTCTAATTAAAAGATCGATCGCACACTTCATCCGCGTTCATCTGCGTCAATCCGCCTACATCAGCGGTTCCCAAAAAAATAAGGTGAGCAAAGCCCACCCTACTATCTTACTAAAAACGATTAAACCTTCGCTTCATTCTTCACCAAATTACCCCAACCCAAATCCTTCAGCGAATTATTCCGGCGCAGCGGACGAGTCACCAACTCCAAAATATCCCGCGCATTACCAAAGCCGTGAATTTGAGCAAAAGTAAACTCAACAGACCACTTAGTATTAATTCCCCGCGCTTCCAAAGGATTAGCGTGAGCCATACCAGTAATCACCAAGTCAATATTCTGCTCGTAAATCCGCTGCAACTGATTGTAATTGTCTGGTTTTTCCACAATCCGAGGAGTAGGAACTCCCATCTCGTGACAAGTCTTTTCTAACAAAGCCAACTCGGCCGCCTGATAGCGCTTGTCCATGTAAGGAATCCCAATTTCCGGGCAAGTCATGCCGCAGCGAATCAAGAAACGTGCTAAAGAAATCTCTAGCAAATTGTCGCCCATAAAGAAGACAGATTTGCCGCGAATTATTTGCAGGTAATCTTCCAAACCTGCCCAGATTTGCGCTTCCCGTTCGTCCAAACCTTTTGGTTCAATTCCCAACACTGAGCAAATCTTTTCAATCCAAGCGCGAGTTCCGTCAGGGCCGATCGGGAATGGCGCACCAATTAGCTTACACTTGCGGCGGCGCATCAACGTAGAAGCAGTACGCGACAAGAACGGATTCATGCCCGATACATAATAGCCTTCTTCCAATACTGGCAATTCAGTGTAGCGCTTGGAAGGAAGCCAACCAGAAACCTTAATTCCTTGCTTCTTCAATTCTAAGGTTAGCTGAGTAACAACCGGATCGGGCAAAGAACCAAAAAGTACCAGGGGTGTGTGCTTGACATATTCCGATTCATCTGCTGCAACTTCCTCTTTTTTCTTGCCGAAATTCAGCAGTTGAGAGATAGCATTGCGTTCTTGTTTCTGAGATTCCATCACGGGCGCTTTCTCAGGACATTTAGCAGCCATCGCTGCTAAAACGGTATCTTCCCCTTGAGTAAAAGCGTAATCCAAGCCGTTAGCGCGCGCTGTGACGATGGGAATGCCAATTTCTGCTTCGAGTTTCGGTGCTAACCCTTCCAAATCCATTTTGATGATTTCGGTGGTGCAAGTGCCGATCCAGACAATTACACTGGGGTTACGATCGCGCTTAATTTGCAAGCACAGTCGCTTCAACTCATCATAATCGTTTAACTGAGCGGAAATATCGCCTTCTTCCAACTCAGCCATCGCATAGCGAGGCTCAGCAAAAATCATCACGCCCATTGCGTTTTGCAAGAAATAGCCGCAAGTCTTAGTACCGATTACCAAGAAAAAGCTATCTTCAATTTTTTGATAAAGCCAAGCTACGCAGCTAATTGGACAAAAAGTGTGATAATTGCCTGTTTCGCATTCAAAGTTTAAAGCTTCCGGTTCATTAGTAGTAATAGCAGTCATATCTCAAATCTTCTCCCTTTAAATTGTTTTTCTTCTCGAACAGGACTTGCGGCGGAACGAGGAAACACCTGGATTTTGCGAGCGTCTTGGTGCAATCGCCCAGGAGAGGAATAGGTTGTTTTTCCCCTCGATGACGAACAGGCGCAGTGGCGTGAAAACACCTGTGAAAGCGCGATTGCGACGCACAGCGAACGATAAATAGAAATACCTATTTTTGGGCTAATTCCTGTGAAAAATAGATGCAACCACTCAATATTTCCGCAGCAGTCGCAGCATCCCAAATTCTGGCTAAAAAATTCTGCGCGAGGGCATACAATCCCTCACAGCAGGGATTTAGTTTACTTCAACTTGCTAAGGCAAAAAGCCTTTTGGCAGTTGTGAGTTGGAGCTCATTAAAAATTAACAACTCGCAACTCACAACTCACAAATAGAGCGGGAAACTTCAAGACTAGAAGAGATGCGGGCGATCGCAACAACCTCACTTAAAATCAGATAAAAAGCCGGAAATTTCTTCATCCTCATCGTCGGAATCCAAATCGCCGAGACCTAGAGCATCTAAATCATCTTCGTCAGGATCTCCGGTAGTTGCTTCCCCCAGATCGTCAAGTCCGAGATCGTCGAGGTCGTCCTCATCAGATACAGAGAAATCGTCAATACCGTCATCGTCCAAGTCGCCCAGATCCATATCTAGGTCATCTGAGGTCGCTGTCCCAAAAGGATCGGGTATTTCTTCGGCGACAAACTCTGCATCTTCTTCCCCAAACGGATCGGAAATCCCCGCTTCGAGATCTCCAGAGGTCAAAGTCCCAAATTGTGAGGCTTCTTCTTCCTCGTCATCGCCGAGATCGAGACCGCCCAAAGCCAAGGCTTCTTCTTCCTCGTCATCGCCGAGGTCGAGACCGCCCAAAGCCGAGGCTTCATCTTCCTCGTCATCGCCGAGGTCGAGACCGCCCAAAGCCAAAGCTTCTTCTTCCTCATCGTCGCCCATATCAAAGTCAGATACGGCGTCTTCCTCATCGTCGCCCATATCAAAGTCAGATACGGCGTCTTCCTCATCGTCTTCGAGACCGAGACCGTCCAAAGCCGAGGCTTCTTCCTCGTCATCGCCCATGTCGAAGTCGGAGACCGCTTCTTCCTCGTCATCGTCCATGTCGAAGTCGGAGACCGTTTCTTCCTCGTCATCGTCCATGTCGAAGTCGGAGACCGTCTCTTCCTCGTCATCGCCCATGTCGAAGTCGGAGACCGCTTCTTCCTCAAACTCATCGAAGGATTCCTCCTCTGAGCTCAGTGCTGACGCTGCTGCCAGACCTGCTGCTCCGGCGACTCCGGCGACTACTCCGGCTGTTGCCAAGGCAGCACCGCCCAATTTATTAGATTTGGCTGCGGCGGGTGCTGCAGTTGCAGTTTGAGCTGCGGCGGGTGCCGCAGTGGCAGTTCGAGCTGCGGCGGGTGCTGCAGTTGCAGTTTGAGCTGCTGTGGGTGTTGGAGATTTACCGGCCGTCTGCGGCGCGATATTTGAGGGCATACCCAGCGCGATGTCCGGGTCAAAATTGAGTCCCAACACTTCGATCAGGCTGTCTGCATCCGGCTTGAGTTTTGAGAAGGGCAGCATTAATTGCTGGAGTTCCGGCTCCAGGGCAGCCGCAATTCCCAGGATGAGGTAAGAAACAGGCCTTTTCCCGCCGTCGGGTGTGGCGACCGTGTTCTCAGCCGTCATGTGCAGGAGCAGCCAAGCCCGATTTACCTGGTAGTAGTCCAACCACTTCTGTTTGAGAGCAACTGAAAAAGTATCAAAAAAAGCCATAACCTCTTTATCCTCATCCTGATCGCTAGACCTATTAAACCATCATCAGGTCTAGCTCATCTTCCTCCTTCTTGACCACTGGTTGCACTGGATTTAGATAAAAATCTGAAAGTAAGGCAAATAATTCGCGATCGGGCGTGTCGTTGGGCACTACTCCTTCGGGCATTGCCAAAATCTGGTCAGCGATGTTGAGGTAGTAATCGCAGACGTAGTTGAGGGAAGGATCGCTTTCGGCCATCTCAAACAATGTTTTGCCTTTGACGCGAGAAACGCGGATATCTTCAATCAGGGGCAGCACTTCCAGCACCGGCATCGGTACAGAGTCAATGTACTTGTCGATCAAGTCGCGCTTTGAGGTGCGGTTGCCAATTAAACCGGCGAGCCGCAACGGGTGAGTGCGGGCTTTTTCGCGGACTGAGGCGGCGATGCGGTTGGCTGCAAATAAAGCGTCGAACCCGTTGTCGGTAACAATCATGCAGTAATCCGCGTAGTTTAAGGGGGCTGCAAAACCGCCGCACACTACGTCACCGAGTACGTCGAACAGGATGATGTCGTATTCGTCGAAGGCATTGAGTTCTTTGAGCAGTTTTACGGTTTCACCGACTACATAGCCGCCGCAGCCAGCTCCTGCGGGAGGGCCGCCTGCTTCTACGCAGTCAACGCCGCCGTAGCCTTTGTAGATGACATCTTCAGGCCAAACGTCTTCGTAGTGATAGTCCTTTTGCTGAAGGGTGTCAATAATTGTGGGGATCAAGAAGCCAGTGAGGGTAAATGTGCTGTCGTGCTTTGGATCGCAACCGATTTGCAAAACTTTTTTGCCGCGCTTGGCTAGGGCAACGGAGATGTTGCAGCTTGTTGTCGATTTACCAATTCCACCTTTTCCGTAAACTGCTAGTTTCACTCTTGGTTCTCCTATAGGTTTCTATCAAAACGATGAGGGCTGGGTTTTCATGCTTTTTTTCGATCGCCCAATTGTTATAGCCCAATTGCAATAGCCCAATTGCAATTCCCTTACTGTCAGTCGATTTGAGATTTCAAATTTGAGATTAAAGAATGGACTCCACAGATGAATCTGGGGCTTCTCTCTAACTAAAATTTTCTATCTCGACGACTTTTGTTTGGGGCTTGTATCCGTCTTTGGGTTAGGCCAATTTTGGACTCGGCCCTTAGTCACCTCGTTGAAAGCATTATTAGCTAACTTGCGATGAAAGGAAAGGGGGCGTCTAAATGAAAATGCTAGTAAATTTGTTTATTTTGCATCTTTGGGAATCTTAACTGGTTTTTTGATATAAAAATCTATTTTTAGATTATTTTTAGATTTTAAATTAATTTTAGAATACTTTCTTAATTTAAAGAGGTACAAAAACAAAACAAAAATTAACTTCTCAAACAATCTGGGCTTTTGGCTTTGGGGCTAGGATGCAGGCAGTTGATGGCTTGTGCGGGTAAGTGGAACGGTCATAAACGCGCTAGTGGATGAGGCAAACTCGAAGTGAGTTCGGATCAGTTGGGTCAGGGGAGAGCAAAGTGATGGGATTTTAGATTTTAGATTTTAGATTTTAGATTGGCAAACATTGACTTTGCTGGGGTTTCGGGTGTTTTGTAAAAAATTGTGAATTTTTAGGAAATGGTGGGGAGTCGGAGAGTGGGGGAGTGAGTCGGGAAGAGGGAGAAAGTTATGGGATTTTAGATTTTAGATTGGCAAACATTGACTTTGCTGGGGTTTCGGGTGTTTTGTAAAAAATTGTGAATTTTTAGG
>NZ_JAUBPI010000097.1:23973-24151 GCF_036700645.1 Microcoleus sp. S36b_A4
AAATGGTGGGGAGTTGGAGAGTGGGGGAGTGAGTCGGGAAGAGGGAGAGTGGATGGGGAGAGTGGGGGATTGGGAGAATATCATGTCTTCCCCATGACTACTAGACATCTCCAAAATAGTAACAGTTCGTGGTAATATCACATCATAAAGCTTTTTTGACCCAGAAACATGAGCGACA
>NZ_JAUBPI010000098.1:0-23088 GCF_036700645.1 Microcoleus sp. S36b_A4
ATCGCTGGTATTTATAATTATGAACTTTTTTTGAAGACAAACTAGCGCTCGTCTGAGACTTTCGCAAGAGGTCTATTCAGCAGGCATTCAGGGAAACGACTCCTCCGGCATTCCCTCCATCTCCGCCGACGGGCGGTTTGTGACGTTTGCATCGGATGCCACCAACCTCGTGCCGGGGGACATTAACAATCGCGGCGACATCTTCGTGCGCGACTTGTTAACCAATACCACTACCTGCGTCTCAGTTGACTCAGCAGGCAATCCGGGGAACGACTCCTCCCTCTATAGCTCGATCTCCTCCGACTATAGCTCGATCTCCGCCGACGGACGGTTTGTGGTGTTTGAATCTGATGCCTCCAACCTCGTGTGGGGGGACACTAACAATAGCACTGACATCTTCGTGCGCGACTTGTCAACCAATACCACCACTCGCGTCTCTGTTTCAGGGGCGGGCAATCAGGGGAACGGCGAATCCTACAGCCCCTCCATCTCCGCCAACGGGCAGAAAGTGGCGTTTTCATCTAAGGCCTCCAACCTCGTGCCGGGAGATACCAACAATGGCTCAGACCTCTTTATTGTTGACTTAACCAACACTCCAGGCGTCATCAATACTTCTAGTAACAACATCAACGGCACAAACGGCAACGACAACCTGATAGGCACTCCCAGCAGCGATAATATCAACGGTTTTGACGGCGATGACGCACTTATCGGCAGACAAGGCAACGATATCCTTGTCGGGGGCGGCGGCAGCGACAACCTGTTTGGTGGCAAAGGTTTTGACACCCTCAACGGCGGTTTGGGAAACGATATTCTAGTCGGCGGCGCGGGCAACGATGTATTTGTTTTAGGTGCGGGGTTGGGAGTTGATACAATCTCTGATTTCGGCCACGCTCAAGATACCATTCAATTAATCAACGGCTTGACTTTCGGACAACTATCAATTTCCGCTGGAACTAACGGCACATTAATTGGATTAGCTAGCAACGGTGAAATTTTAGCTGCTTTGACAGGTGTTGCTCCCAATCTCATCGGCTCTGAAGATTTCGTCTCTGTTTAAATATCTGTAGATTCTCAATTGCCTGCTGTAGAAACACAGCAATGCTTTGTCCTTTCACCGAATATCTCACCTTTACTCAAAGAACACGATCGGGAATTACGCACTCCGACAGAGAAACCGAGTTCTTTTGCGAATCTTCGGGTCACAACGCAGTATTTTCGTAAAAAACCCGGTTTCTGAACCCCCATGCACAAGCCCTAGCAAAAAATGGTTTGACGCGCAATATACTGTTGTTAGCTTTTAGTTATTAATTATGGCAAATTATAAAACAGTTTTTTTGTTCAATAGTTTAACTTTAGTGCTAGTTGGGATAGTGACGGCGTGTCTGAGTTTGTTCGGTTCTTCAGTAAAAGGGTTATTTTTGCCGCCTTGCTCTGCCACGTATCCGGGTGCAGGTTTCTTTTTCTTGGCGTTTCAAATGTTATTTTATTTATCGGTAATGGTGTGCGCTTTTACTTTTGGATTGCTGAGAATTATTCAACCAGACCGCCCAGAAAATCGATTTATTTTATATTCGGCACTGTTTGCCAGTTGCTTTCTGTTCAATGAAGTTTTTCGCACCCACGTTCATCTGGGACGTGCGGGTTTTCCGAAAGTGACAATTGTCATATTTTACGCCGTGCTGGCAATTGCATACGGATTAACTTTTCGGAGGTATATTCCCTCGACTCCCTATGCTTTACTGCTGAGTGGGGTTGGTTTGTTATTTGTTGCCTTTTTTGCAGAAGCGCTGCCGTTAAAAAACGAGATTGTTTCGAGCTTGCTGGAGGGAATACCGAAGCTGTTGAGCGGGATTAATATTGCACTTTATTTTTGGTTTTTGTGTCAGGGTTTGATAGTGCGATCGCTCAATTTTTCTAACATGAAATCACATCCCGAATAAAGTAAGATGAAGATTTGCCGTTGGGTGGGGGCGGGTTTTTGAGATTGTCGGTTTTTGGCAAATATTGTTTGTAAAACCCGCCACTACATGATTGTATAATCGGTTAAAACTGAGATATTGCACAATGGTAAGTTAGCCTTTTATGAACAGTCAAGATGCCTGTCCCACAAAATATAAATTTTATTGTGGAACAGGCATCTTGCCTGTTGCTGAAAATGGTGCAAGATATCAGTTAAAACAAAAAGTATCGCTGCGCCATTGGCAAAACAGTTGCCGGTTCGCAAGTTAACAATTCCCCATCCGCCCTAACTTCATAAGTTTCTGGATCGACTTCCATTTGTGGCAAATAATCGTTGAGTTTCATATCTCTTTTACTAATTTGTCGCGTCCCGGAAACTGCTACAGTGGGCTTTTGCAAACCGAGCTGTGCGGCAATATCTCGATCGCGCGCAGCTTGGGAAACAAACGTCAGACAAGTCGCCCCAATCGCCCCGCCAAAACTGCCAAACATCGGCCGCATATGCACCGGTTGCGGCGTGGGAATGCTGGCGTTAGCATCTCCCATCTGCCCATAGGCGATCGCCCCTCCTTTAATTACCAGTTCCGGTTTCACCCCAAAAAAAGCCGGCCGCCACAAACACAAATCCGCCAATTTCCCCTCTTCTACTGAACCGACATACTGACTAATTCCGTGAGTAATCGCCGGATTAATTGTATATTTCGCAATGTACCGCTTCACCCGAAAATTATCATTAATTCCCTCTGTTTCCCCCCCTTGGTAAGGGGGGGTTAGGGGGGGTAAATGTCCCCGCTGCACTTTCATTTTATGAGCCGTTTGCCAAGTCCGAATAATCACCTCTCCCACTCTTCCCATCGCCTGAGAATCAGAAGAAATCATACTAAACGCACCTAAATCGTGCAAAATATCCTCAGCAGCAATAGTTTCCCTTCTAATTCTCGATTCAGCAAAAGCGACATCTTCAGGAATACCTCGATCCAAATGGTGGCAAACCATCAACATATCTAAATGTTCTTCTAAAGTATTGACAGTGTAAGGGCGAGTCGGGTTAGTTGACGAAGGCAAAACATTAGCTTGGCCGCAAACTTTGATAATATCAGGTGCGTGTCCGCCGCCAGCACCTTCAGTATGGTAAGTATGAATAGCTCGATTTTTGAAAGCAGCAATTGTAGCTTCCACAAATCCCGCTTCATTGAGAGTATCCGTGTGAATTGCAACTTGCACATCGTACTCGTCAGCTACACTCAAACAAGTGTCGATCGTTGCTGGTGTAGTTCCCCAATCTTCGTGGAGTTTCAAACCCATTGCACCGGCCAAGATTTGTTCAATTAATCCTTGGGGTTGACTGCTATTTCCTTTACCTAAAAATCCTAGGTTTACCGGGAAAGCGTCGGCTGCTTGCAGCATTCGGTACATATGCCAAGGCCCCGGAGTGCAAGTTGTGGCGTTTGTACCCGTTGCAGGGCCTGTGCCACCGCCAATCATTGTAGTGATTCCAGAGGCGATCGCCACTTCAATTTGCTGCGGACAAATAAAATGAATGTGAGTGTCAATTCCCCCAGCGGTGAGAATCATTCCTTCACCGGCAATTACTTCAGTACCAGGCCCGATAATAATATCTACCCTATCTTGAATATAAGGATTTCCCGCTTTACCAATTTTGTAAATTTTGCCGTCTTTAATGCCGATATCTGCTTTAATAATTCCCCACCAGTCTAATATTAAAGCATTAGTAATCACCGTGTCAACAGCGCCGTCTGCATTAGAAATCGGCGATTGTCCCATGCCGTCGCGAATGACTTTGCCGCCGCCAAATTTAACTTCATCCCCGTAGGTTGTGAAGTCTTTTTCAACTTCTATGAATAATTCTGTATCGGCTAACCGGACGCGATCGCCCACAGTCGGCCCGAAGGTTTCCGCGTAGGCGCGACGATCCATTCTGTAACTCATGCTCGCTCCTAATATTAATAAATTTTTAGTTAGCAGTTGAGACCCACTTGAATTATAGTATGTAACAAGTTCCTCAATCTGAAACCGTAAAAAAAAATATAACATTAGGCAAGCTTTAAAATCCCGATAGGCATCAATTCTTGCCAATCGAAAATCTAACAGGCTATCAAGGGGCAACTTTCCTCCAGCATTTTAGGGATTTGCCTTTTCAAAATCTCCACATCCACCGTCATATCCATGCCAATGAAACTCCAATCTTCCGCTACATTGTTGTCATCAACCATACGAGAGTATTCTAATCCCAATAGCTGGCAAATGTAATAGAAATATGGCGGAGTGTACCCTCCATAAAAGAATTCCAATACTTTCGTTCCCGGCTGACACCACAGCAAATTTGTAAAACCTGCCCCGTGAGGGCCGACAACCACCGCCGCTTCTGCAAACAGACGAATTTGTTCATCAACACTGCGCGAGATATCTTCCAAAATTTCAAAATCAAATTCTTTCAAAACCTCTCGCACTTGTAATTCATTTTTAACCTTGCGCCGGCCGCTTCTCGACAGATAAAGTTTTCTATAAGGCTTTACCTTTTCCTTAAGACAGAATTTTTTCCGCAAAAGCTCTATATCGTAAGGACTGGGAAAATACCAGTCTTGATTGTTTCCCACCACCACACTTTCTGCATGATATCCCGTATCTCTAGCCTGAGTGTCGATTAGTGAACTTTCAGGAATACCGAGTTTGGTCATAAAGCCCAACTCAAAATCTGTATGTCGTAAAGGATAACAAATTTTAGCTTCTTGCCAAATTTCCTTACCTAAAGCCTCCTCAATTCGACAAAGTTTAGCCAGCACAAAAATCACATAATCATAATAACTGCACCACAAATGCGACCAAGGAGCAACTACCAGCGGATAGGTAATTTGGTTAGGTTTGTAAGGCCATTCCAGAATGCCCGCACCGCTAATCCGAAAATCCAAGTCTAAAAGCAATTTCTTATTCAGCAGCGTGTTGCCCGACGTACAAATAGTTAAAGAATTTATTTTTTGATTCAAAGAAATCTTCCATACATAATCTGGGTCAAAAGACACGGCTTTTTCCGTGGCAAAAAACCTAGAAGGCACTTTTTTTACAGAGGTTAATGCGGGTATATTGATAGGTTGGTGCTGCTTTTTATAAACTATGCTGTCATCTAACAATTTGATGCTGGTGCGTCGGTCTAACGGGGTTCTCCAGACACGCCTTGATGTTGCCAGCAAGCTCTGCTTCAATTTCTGTTTGATCTGGTCAACTAATTTTGGGTTCATCACGCACTTTTGCTGTATATCTTTGCAGTTTTTACAACCACATTAGACCGCAAACGGCAGATTTTAACTCGCTCAAAAGTAGGAGATTGAACTAACAAAAAAAGCCCGAAGGCACTTATACAGAAGGCAGAGAAAAAGTTTTTATCTTACTTTATCATTCTCCAGGCATAGGGCTGGAAATGATACCATTTGCGATTTTACATTTGGGATTGGGATGAGTGTCACTATGATAGTGTGGAGAGAGCCTACAGTTGCATTATGTTTTGAAACTGGTAGGACTTTTAAGTTAAAAAGTTTCAAATTCCCAAATCAACAATCGTGAACGGTCATCTGGCTTCATACTTCAGCATCCAGATGACCGTTCACTTTTCCATTAAAGCCGTAGACTTGACGACTTCCCACAAACGGCACTAATTGCACTTCCCTTTCATCTCCCGGTTCAAACCTGACTGCTGTACCTGCGGGGATATCCAACCGCATTCCTTTTGCTTGTTCTCGATTAAATTCTAAGGCTTCGTTTGCCTCATAAAAGTGATAGTGTGAACCAATTTGGATGGGTCGATCGCCTTTATTTCCTACCAGCAACCGCACCGTTGGGCGATCGGCATTTAATTCTATTTCGCCTGCTGAAACAATCATTTCTCCGGGAATCATTTTTTCCTCCTCTGAGTATCTGTGGTTGATTTTTTAACGGATCGGATCGTGCACTGTTACCAACTTTGTTCCGTCGGGGAAAGTCGCCTCAACCTGGACTTCATGCACCATTTCTGCTATCCCTTCCATCACATCTTCCCGCGTCAGGAGAGTTGTTCCATAACTCATTAAATCGGCGACTGTGAGGCCATCTCTCGCTCCTTCTAAAATGGCGGCGGAAATGTAGGCGAGTGCTTCTGGATAGTTTAATTTTAAACCTCTTTGTTTGCGGCGTTCTGCTACCAGGGCGGCGGTGAAAATCAGCAGTTTGTCTTTTTCTTGGGGGGTGAGTTGCATTTTTATTCTTGTAAGTGCGATCGCATTATTTGGTGATGATATCGTTTACGGTTGTTTCTGAATGATTAAACCGCAAAGGGCGCAGAGGGCGCAGAGTCAGAAAAGAGAGACAGGAATAATCTTGTTAGCAGGGCAACTCTACATTGAAACTCAAAGATCATCCTATTTTATCCAAACTCTGGGTAAACAGCAAGGGCGTTCTGAAAAAGATAAGCGCAGCAAGTGCCAAATGCTGACAAACCAGTCTCTCGCTGCGGCTGTGGATGTACCGCGATATCGGCACAGCAAACCGTTAGGAATACGAGTCACGCCGACGGTGGAATTACCAGGAGAAATTGTTGCCTCAGATGGCAAATCTCGCACTTTTTCCATGAGCTCGGCTGTAACGGGTTCGCCTACCCAAGCGAGGGTGGCAACTACGGGTTTTCCTGCGAGGCCGTGAGGACTTTCGAGCATTTTTTCTCCTCCTTTGAGCAATTGTCTGTCAATCCATAAAGGGCTGTTTTGTTGCCAAATTTCGGTGTGCGAGATCCATTCTCCAGACAAGAACTTTTCGCCCCTAGCACTGCGTCCAAATCTGGTAATTTCCCACAGTAAAATCCTCGCTGTTGGTGCTAATTCTACCCGCAAATTTTGCCGATATATTGCGCCGTCAAAAACTATAGTTTCTTGTGGCAGCCATTCTAAATTAGCACCAGTATCTAGCTGAATGTCAATATTTTGTTGTGATTCTAGTCCGCTGCTGCGATAGATTTTACTAGCAGCGGCGCTGGTAATCAAGGCTTTCGCCTTGGGTTGGAGGTGAAAATGGCTGGAAAGTCGATCGCCCCCGACAACTCCTCCAGCCGTGTGCAAGATGACGCTGTGACAAATCTCTTTCCCTTCAGGATAAAACGGGCGCTGCACCTTTAGGGGTGCTTGCATTTGATTGTGAATGATTTGAGTTGCACCGGATCGGTTAGCGTAGGCTAAATTCAGGCTGCCGTGCCATCCAGTTTGAATGTTCTTGGTAGGTGTTTCAGTCGATTTTTGAATCACAGATTTTTACGATTAAATGTTGAATTGGAAACTTTTTTCATTTCTTTCGAGATGTATACTTATTATTTTTTTGCTAATATTACATAGTCATCAAGCCCATAATGCGGCTCGTAAGGTAATTTAAGGTGCTGGCGGAAAAGTGGACTGATGAATTTCTGTACAGGTAGATTTTCTCTAGCAAACTTGCCAAAATTAGGATGGGATGTCCTGCTACCGATTGAATTTAAATATTTATACCAAACTAAGTTTAAGCCCAGTTCATCAACAAATTGTCTTACTAAACTTAGCTCCTGTTGACAATCATCAACTCGACGAACATTGTATGGTATCAGCAACTTCTTATCTTGAATAATTAGCAAAGCGTAACCCGAATCATTCAGGCTGTTTGTAAATATATCCTTGTAAATTAGAAGGGATTTTTCTCTTCTCTCCTCATCGTTAAAAAAACAGTGAGAAATCACTATAAAATCAAAGAATTTTTGAGGCAGTCTTTGAGATTGATTTTTCCCATCAAATATACTAGAAGTGTCAAAACGAAAGTAAGCATTCATCGCCTGGGGTTCCATGTACTGCCGCCAAAACTGGAGTCCGCGATATTGAAAAGCTTTTTGCTGTTCCAGAGAGTAGTATGATATGTGCATTGGTGGCATTGAAAAAAAGTCGCTACTGCTTTGCAGCAACAAACCGAGTCCGTAAGCAACAGTACCCGGCCCAGCAGCAATATCGAGGATATTAACTTTAGTCGGTAATAATCCAGCCTTGTAAATCAGGAACCAAGCTAGATATGTACAGTAGACGTTATCTAGGAAATACCTAATTAAATAGACGTGAGGACTTAGCTCAAAATTGTATTTAGGATCTTGTCCTTCTTTCAGTTTCTGTATATCGTCAATAGCTTGTTCAAGTAAATAATCAATAGTGTTTTTTTCCCTGCTCAACTTATTAAGCTCATTCTTAATAAATCCAGCCAAATGTTGTTCAAAATTATTAAATGTTTTGTCGTCAATGCCAGTGCATTGAATCATACTCTCATCGCAGTCTATCAATTTGAAAGATTTTGAAATATGTTCAATGAACTTTGTGTCGGGAAACAATGTTAATTGATCAATCCGCGCCAGCGAATCGTCAAGTTGCCCGAAGCTTAGTTGCATTTCTAATTCTTCTAAATGCCGCTCGGCTTCTTTGATGCGGTCATTTTTTTTCTGTAATAACTTCTCAAGCTGTAGGCGCTCTTTAAATAGCTTCTGCTGCCATGAGAGTTTTGCCCCGGAATTTTCTATTTGTTTTAACAGTTGTTTGGCAAGTCGATTATTTTGACTCTTAACGGCTTCGTTAAACTGATGGGAACGCCACCAGTTAGCTAGCGAGTTATTCATAGCCAAATCCCTCTTTGCCTTCCATAATTTCAACATCGGGGAGCATCGCAATTAATTTATTTTTAAACTTGCGATAACTCTGTTGTTCGCTATTGTACCACCAAGCGTACTTGTGTTTAAGAGCTAATGCTTCCTCGCGAGTTGACGCAATTAGCGATCGCCCGTTGCTGGCATGAAAATCCTGAATCACCACTCTATCTACAACTGCCAGCTTGCTAATAAAATCCGCTTCATCTTCCGGTAAGGTAGGGAGTAGTGGCGTCACAGTTATAGAAAATCTGACTTCGCAATTTTCTTGGTAAGGAAAGCTGTATTTCAGTTTTGCCATAGCTTTGAGTCTCGCAGGAATACTCGGCGACTTTGGTTCAAAATCTTTCCTTACTTTTTCGCTACCAGTGGGAATGCTCATGTTAATTCGCAACCGCTGAAATTTCTGTAAAATATCGATATCTCTAGTTATCATAGGACTGCGAGTTTGGATAACTAGCGTCGGTTGATAGGAAAGCATTACTTGTAACAAGTACCTAGTTAATAGTTTTTTAGTTTCAATGGGCTGATACGGATCGGTGACACTACTCATGTAAATGCTAGGTGGTCGATCCGGGTTTTTCTTGTACCAACTATGCAACTCTTTCTTTAAAATATCGGTGGCATT
This sequence comes from Microcoleus sp. S36b_A4, assembly GCF_036700645.1. Classification (NCBI taxonomy): domain Bacteria; kingdom Bacillati; phylum Cyanobacteriota; class Cyanophyceae; order Oscillatoriales; family Microcoleaceae; genus Microcoleus; species Microcoleus sp. S36b_A4. Next base: position 9,279 of record NZ_JAUBPI010000098.1, read on the forward strand.
TTCTTTGATGATAACCCAATTTCCCCAATCCTGACGCATCTGCGAATTAGGGCTAAAAGCAGCAGCATAACAATAGCTGCATCCGTACTGACAGCCGCGATAAGGATTTAGCGTGAAATCGTAAGCACTGATAAATCCAGTAGCTTTGTTAAGCACTGACTGTGCATTTTGTGCATACACTTTAGAACTTCCGAAGTTTTCTTTGAGTGCGACAGTGTGTTTCTTGCCGATGGAATATTCTTCATACTGAGACTTTACCATGATTGAACCTGCTACAGTATTAAAATGGAAAATGTTTATAAATGAGAAAGGCAAGGGCGCTTCTATCTTGCTACTTCACTGTACCCCACTCAACAAATGTTAGCAAAAAAGTGGGTAATTAGTCAACTTTACAATAATTTTTTTGAAGAACCAACAAGTCAGCTCTTTAAACTCCACGCTAAGCTCGATCGCGAATGTAATGCAAGCTTACGGATTTACTGACAGCGACGATATTTTAGCAAAAGTGCTGGAATTAAACCTAGAACTGGCCAAAAAAGAAAAACGGGGAGAAGCGGTAGTTGGGCCTTGTTTCCCAACCGACTAAAAATACTAATCGCTGTAACCCTAAGTTTTCTAAATTTGCGTATAATCACAGAGATTGTTGATTGAGATCACAAACACTCTAGTCTAAAAAGAGAGATACTAGGGGAAGCGTTGAGTTTTGAGTGAAATAATTCAAAATTCAAAGTTCAACACTCAAAACTGCTTTCGACCTTCAGCATAAGTGCATTCTGCTTTTCTTCGCTCAATTACTCCTGATTAGTTTGGGAGGAACTTCCAATGTTATTATTTACCCACAGTCAGTCCAAGAATAGCAAAGTAGAGCAAAAGCACTATGCTCAAAAAGATTTGTTACAAACTTCAACTATTAATCTAACTGGGCTAAAGGCAGAATGCAAGCATTTGCGGATCGGTCAAAAGATTAGCTATGGCTATGCTTTAGCTATCGGCATAGCGATTTTGGGAACTGGTGCGGGAATGAGATTCGGAGACTACTTTCGCAAGCAAGCTTTAGTTCAGGTAAATGTGGCGCAACAGCAGCAGCAACTGCTGCAAAATTTGCAAAATACCGTATTTGAAGCCCGATCGCACGCGGCGAGATTGCCAGTCGTTTTGGGAAATGCCGTATGGCTGCAATACGAACACGATCGCTTTTTCGGGCAAATCAATCAAGCAAAAATTTTGATTGCAGAAATTGAATCTTTCGCACGAGAACATCCCGATCGACTAGCAACAGAAGAGGCCACATTGCAGGCTATCTTGAAGAAATCTGCCCTCGTCATTGATTACTACGGTCAGCTAATTAAATTGCAGTTAAAAGAAGCGGAAGTTTGGAATTTGCAGCCCAACAGCATCGAGTCCGCACAGCTACAAATGTTGAGGACTAGCAGCGGCCAAGAGGCGATCGTACTAGATAACCTTGCTCAAAGTTTAACTGACCTAATTTCTACCGTAGAAATTCATAAACAGGAAGGAACTCAAGCATTAGAAGAATCTGAAAAATTGCGAAACCGAATTATTCTCGGAAGTATGCTAATTTCAGCACTCATCGCCGCCGCCCTAGCGGACAAAACCAGCCGCGGGATCGCCCAACCCCTCGAAACCGTCACTAATGTCGCTCAGCAAGTCGCTCGCGAATCGAATTTTAACCTGCAAGTACCAGTCACAACCGACGACGAAATCGGAGTTTTAGCTGCCTCTTTCAATCAATTAATTCAGCGAGTTAGCGAGTATACAAAAGAACTCAAAGAAACTCAATCCCAATTAATTCAAACCGAAAAAATGTCATCTCTCGGTCAAATGGTGGCAGGGATAGCCCACGAAATCAACAATCCCGTCAACTTCATCGGCGGAAACATTGACTATGCCAACCAATACATCGAAGATTTGGCAGGTTTGGTAACTCTCTATCAAGAATATTATCCTAACCCACCAGATGCCATTGTAGAGCGCATTGAAGACATTGAACTCGAATTTCTCAGAGAAGATTTACCAAAAACCCTATCTTCGATGAAAATGGGAGCCGATCGCATTCGCGAAATTGTCGTATCCATGCGTAATTTTTCGCGATGCGACGACGGAAAAATGAAATCAGCCGACATTCACGAAGGAATAGATAGCACCCTCGTCATTCTCAATCACCGACTCAAACAAGGTATTCAAGTTATTAAACAATACGGCAAGTTGCCTGCGGTTGAGTGCTATCCCGCGCAACTGAATCAAGTATTTATGAATATTATTAGCAATGCAATAGATGCGCTGGAGGAAGTGAAAAAGGCAGACAAATGCTATTCGCCAACCATTTGGATTAGCACGGAAATCACGGCAGACAATACTGTCATAGTCAAGATTCGGGATAACGGGCCGGGAATTGCGTCCGCAAGTACCCAACAGATATTTGACCCATTTTTTACTACAAAGTCGATCGGTAAAGGTACTGGATTAGGATTGGCTATTTCCTATCAAATCCTTGCCAAGCATCAAGGCAAAATTGAGGTAAATTCTCAAATAGGACAGGGTACGGAATTTGTGATTACTTTGCCAGTTGCTGCGTAATATCACGCGGGGCGACTTCGTTTTTGTGTGTCGGGAGTCAAGGTTGTGAAGTCTCGATTAGGCCGGTTTACGGGATATATAACTTATATTCTTATATTACAGATATTGGTGAACCAGCGCCTACAGACATCATGGTTTTTTTACCGGACATGAGATGGCGATTAGTGCCGAATAACATATTATTCGTCGCTTTTAAAAATTAATCTCGTCTCCCTAACATTAACTGAAGCGCTCGCTCTATAAAGATTCTAACAGCTTTTTTGACCACCAAAGTACAGCAGTGACTTTAACAGGTTTGTTGTCGCTATTTAAACTTTTGACAAATTTTGTGTCGCTTCTTAAAAAACGAAACTTGTAAAAATTAGACAATCAAAGTCCTCTTGAGGCGTCCTGGTGATACGGGATTGTACCCTCGATCGAATGTCCTAAAGCCTCCCCATCACCTACGTTCTCGATCGCAATACAATGTTTCTAACTTTTGGCATCGCCGGGGCCGAAACTCTCAACGCCGAGCGCGTTTACATTATTATCAACACTTGAGATTATTCCGGCTATCGGGACTGTCACCCCCATTATATTTAAGCCATTCAAGAAGTATTTCGGATAGGGACACAATAGGGGAAAGAACGTGATGCACTCTCTATCTTAATACTTCTGATTGAGCTAAAGAAAACATAAATAATTAAATAAATTAGGCAATAATGGGGGAGTGCCTTGCGAAAAAAACTTGGTTTTGTTACGGCGGTGAATTTGCTGGTGGCGTTTGCGATTCCTGTGAGTTAAGTCTGCCAGCGTTTAAGGAGTTAGGTTTACAAGATCCGCTGCCTTATCCTCCCAACCATAAAACCTATAGATAAAAAATTTCTTAATAATTTGGTCACAACAGTTGACTGAAGCTTAACCAACGGATAATCTATTTTAATGACAGTTTCTTCCAAATAGCTTATAATAGTTATGCAATTTTCAACTGCCACTCAAACTCTTAAAAATCATGAAGCGGCGGCATTTTGTTGGGTTATCGCTATTGTCTGTAGCAAGCTGTTCTACAACAGTAAATCAATCTAATCGCAGTTCTTCCAGTTTGGTCGTAAGTGAACCTGAAACCCTTGAATTTGCTGTAACTGATGTTCAGGGTGCAGAAGATTTGCAGCAAAATTATCAAACCTTTCGGACTGTTCTTGGGGAAGTTTTGGAGAAAAAAATTGAATTGTTCCCCGTAGATAACTATATAGCAGCAGCCGTAGCTCTCCAGTCGGATCGCCTAAAATTAGCTCTAACAGGGCCATCTGAATATGTGATTATGCGGGCCCGGACAAATGCTGTTCCCATCATTGCCATCACCCGCCCGGACTATCACTCAATTATTGTTGTTCGTGCCAATAGTGAGATTAAGTCAGCAGCACAATTGAAAGGTAAAACAATAGCTATGTGGAAAATAGGTGCAACTGGTGGTCATCTAGGCCCGATTAAAATTCTCCTGGATGCTGGCTTAAATCCCCAATCCGACTTCAAAATCTCAATGTTGGAAAGAAAGGGCTTGCAGGCTCTCAAACAAGACCAAGTTGATGCCTTAGCAATTGGTGTGAATAGATACAAAGATTTACTCAAAACAGACGGTTTATCAACCAATAATTTTCGGATTATTGCCACAGGGCAACCCTTACCTAGTGATTTGTTTGTTGCTAGTAGTAACCTGCCTAATACTCTTGTTGAAAAAATTCGCAATCGCCTGGTAGAAAATCAAGATCAGCTAATTGAAGCAATTTTAGTTGGGAAAGATAATGATAAGTATCAAGGAGCTAAACTGATGCCAGCTAACGACCGTGATTATAACATGATTCGTGAAGTTTATAAGGCTATTGGTCAGGGGAATGTCTTTTAAGGTTAAATTTTATCTAATGCCTACTTTGTAGTAGGGCTTTAGCCCTTAATCCTCCATAAAATCTAGGGAAGATTGCCTACTATGAATAAGAGACTTTATTTATGTGCATTTACTAATAAAGTTGTTAAAATTTAGCTCAGGTTGCCAGTATGCACAAGTTTGAACAGGGAGAGAATAGGGCTGTGAGGTTCAAAAACATTATCCTAAATAGACGAAAAAATAATATCGCTGTCACTGAAGGATCTCGCGACCTCAAAAATCCTCTCAAAAAAACTCCCTTGACTGCAATTAACCGCTTCATTTCTCGGTTAAGCATTGCCAAAAAAATTAATTATGGCTACTCACTAGCAATTGGAATAGCCGTACTAGGAGCCACAGGTGGAATGATCTGTGGAGACTATTACCAAGACCAAGCTTTCCAAGCTCTAACTTTCGCCGACCAGCAACAGGATTTGCTCAGGGATTTAGAATATTCCGTGCAGGTAGTGCAGTCACATCCCAAACGACTAATATCTATCTTGGGAGATTCAATCTGGTTTGAATATGAAACTGCTAAGTTCTCGAAAGATGTTAAGGTCGTTAAAAAACTTATTGCAGAAATAGACACTTTTAGTGAAAAACATTCCACAGAATTAGCAGTAAATTATGCTGAATTAAAGAAATTGTTAGATGGTTACACAACTGCGACAGATTCGTATTCTCAATTGCTCACATTTTTTTGGCAAGAAATAGCTTCCTCCTCGCTAAAACCAGAAGAAGTTAAAGAGGCACAGCAGCAGGTATTGGATTTAATTAGAGGGGATAGAGCAGTTAAGCTCGATGTTAAGTTTGAGCGACTGTCAGAGAGTTTAAGCTTGATGACAGAAGTAGCTAAGGCACAGCAAATACAAGCCTACATTAATTTTAAGGTGGCTGAGAAATTGCGAGTGCAAATCATCGTAGCGAGTATGTTAGTGTCAGTTGTGATCGCTACTTTTCTAGCCATCTGTACCAGCCGCGCGATCGCCATCCCTATCCAAGCTGTAACCAGCGTTGCTAAAACTATTACTCAACAAGCAAATTTTGATTTGCAAGCACCTGTCACCACAGAAGATGAAGTAGGAACCTTAGCAAAATCCATCAATCAATTAGTTCAATGGGTAGCAGAATACACCGATGAATTAGAGCTGGGTCGCCAAACTTTGGAAGAGCGAGTAGAAGAAAGAACAGAAGAGCTTACAGCAGCGCTTCACCAACTTAAACACACCCAAACCCAGTTAATTCAAACCGAAAAAATGTCCAGTTTAGGGCAGATGGTGGCAGGCGTCGCCCATGAAATAAACAACCCTATTAACTTTATTCACGGCAACCTAGAATACGCCAACGAGTATGTTATAAACTTGCTGCATTTACTTCGTCTCTATCAGCAGGAATACCCGCAACCCACAGAGGCGATCGCAGAAGAAATCGCAGAAATAGAACTAGACTTTATCACAGAAGATTTACTAAAACTGCTTGAATCTATGAAAATAGGTTCAGAACGCATCCGGCAAATAGTTTTGTCTTTGCGAAACTTCTCTCGCTTAGATGAAGCTCAAATGAAATTAGTTGATATCCATGAAGGTATTGACAATACACTATTGATTTTGAACAGTCGGCTCAAGCAGGGAATTGAAGTTGTCAAAAACTATGGAGACTTGCCAGAAGTAGAGTGTTATCCAGCGCAGCTAAATCAAGTATTTATGAATATTATAGCCAATGCGATAGATGCACTAGAAGGGTCATCCCAGGACTCTAAGAAAGGGAAAAGTCCTCAGATTTTAATTCAGACGCAAAAGTTGGATAGTAGCCAAATTCTGGTGCGAATTTGCGATAACGGCCCTGGCATTCCATCCGCCATCCACAGTAAGCTATTTGACCCATTTTTTACAACTAAAGAACCAGGAAAAGGCACTGGTATCGGACTCGCAATTTGCTACCAAATTGTGGAAAAACATCGGGGGAAAATAGAGATAATTTCATCTTTGGGAGGGGGAGCAGAGTTTGCGATCGCACTTCCCGTCTCATCTCAAACTTGAAGCTAGATATTGTCTATTTTGAGGACATTAATATGTTAACGACGGCACATAATTTGTTATTCGACTATTGAAACTCAGTTCCCACAGCCGCCCAATTTCCCAAACCAGCCGATTTGCTCAACGAGTTGAAGACCGGACGTAAAAAATCCGGCGCGAACTTGGCAGGCAAATATAGAGGCCCTTTTGGACTTAGTAAAAAACCATTAGCGCGAAAATTGAGCGGCAAACAGAAATCTTGGTGACAAGAAATCTGAAACCGTTGAATCACAAATGATGGAAATGGATGGGGGCGGAGGGACTTGAACCCACACGACCGTTTCGGGTCAACGGATTTTAAGTCCGTAGCGTCTACCATTCCGCCACGCCCCCCTTTGGTCTAACTGCTGTGGTTTTGAGCCACTAACAGCAACAGCCTTTTATTCTACAGGCAAAACCCCAATTTACGCAACCCCTAATCAAAAAATTCTCAAAAGTCGCGCTGGATCTCCCCAAGCGGTACAATAGTTAACCAGCTAACGGAGCGTGTCAACTGACTTACCCGTGTTATTAATCCCCTAAAGCAAATCTATGTATATTACCTTACTGCTTTACGCCGTCTTGGCAGGAGCCTACCTCCTGGTAGTACCCGCGGCCACCTACGCTTACCTGAACAGCCGCTGGTACGTCGCTACCTCTTTTGAGCGCGGCTTCATGTACTTCTTGATGTTCTTCTTCTTCCCAGGTATGTTTCTCCTAGCTCCTTTTTTGAATTTTCGGCCCAAACGGCGGCAGATAGAAGCCTAAATGCGACGTATTGACGTAATTGGAATCAGTGTCGGCTTTTTTGTAGCAGGTGGGTTTGTCTACTTGCTACTGCAATTTGCCGGACTCGACAGTATGAATGCAGGGATTTGGAGTCAGTTATTTTTGGTCGCCGGCTTGATTGGCTGGCTGGTGACTTATTTATTTCGAGCACTGACTCAAAATATGACCTACAGCCAGCAATTGCAAGACTACAAAGAAGCTGTCTTGCAGAAGCAGCTAGATGCACTCACTCCTGAAGAATTAGCCAAACTTCAAGCCGAAATTGAGCAGGAAAAAGATAATTAGTCAGTGGTTAGTGGTCAGTTGTCAGTTGTCAGTGGTTAGTTGTCAGTGGTTAGTGGTTATATCATGTCCGGTCGAGCGATCGCGATTTTTGTAGGGGCGGGTTCACCAACAATACCGCCCATAATTGACAATCTCAAAAACCCGCCCCCACCGGGCTATTATGGTTAATTCATCGGACATGATATTAGTTGTTATTAGCTAATACCAACTGCCAACAACCAACTGCCAACTGCCAACAACCAACTGCCAACAACCAACTGCCAACAACCAACTGCCAACAACCAATGACTGATGACTAATAACTAATGACTATTTCTAATTGTTTTGAAACGTTACGCAAGAACCACCAATGTGCATTGATTCCTTTTATTACTGCTGGCGACCCAGACTTGGAGACAACGGCTAAAGCACTGCAAATTTTGGATGATAACGGTGCAGACGCGATCGAGCTTGGTGTTCCCTATTCTGACCCGCTAGCTGACGGGCCGGTGATTCAAGCCGCTGCTACAAGGGCTCTACAGCGGGGAACGCGGTTAGATGCGGTGCTGGAAATGGTAGCGAAAGTTAGTCCAAATTTGCGATCGCCCATCATTCTCTTCACATACTACAACCCGATTTTGTACCGAGGTATAGAAACCTTCTTGCAGCAAATCAAAAGTGCTGGAGTTCAGGGATTGGTTGTACCAGACTTGCCCTTAGAAGAAGCCGACAGTCTCATCCAACCTGCCAACAAGTTAGGGATTGAACTAACATTATTAGTTGCTCCCACCAGTCCCAAAAGTCGTATAGAGGCGATCGCTCGTCAGTCTCAAGGATTTATTTACTTAGTCAGCGTGACGGGGGTGACGGGAGTACGCGAAGGCTTAGAAACGAGAGCAAAAGAGTTGCTGCAAGAACTTCGCGCCGTCACCGACAAACCCATCGGCGTCGGGTTTGGTATATCGAAACCCGAACACGCTCGTCAAGTGAAAGAATGGGGTGCAGATGCTGCGATTGTTGGCAGTGCTTTTGTCAAACGCTTGGCAGAAGGTACTCCAGAACAGGGCTTAGAGGCGATCGGCGAATTCTGCAAAAGTCTAAAAACAGCGATTCAAAATCCTTAGCAACTGTACAGATACTTTCAGCCATTAGACAGATGTGTGCGATCGGGATGTGCCATCACAATTGCGATTAAAGACCTTGTTGTACTTGAGATAATACACCACATTCCTTCTAGTTCCTGACTAGAAGGTTTTTTTTGGGACGAACACGCACAACATTTCAACATAGTGCGCGTCTGGAGATCAAAACAGCTATGTAGGGAAACGGCATTGCCTTGTCCGGCGCAGGGTGCTGCGACTTTTAATAATTGGTAGAAGATTGAGGATTATTCATTCCTTCTTCCTGATTGCTGATTTCTATCCGATCTCCAAGCCGAAGAGCCTTCTTATTTCTTCCTTCTTCCTTCTACCTTCTACTATAACTTAAGGAATGTAACTTGGGATAGATGAAAAACTACGGTTTCTATTCCTATACTTAAAAAAGTGTTTAAGTACCTAATTTGGTAAGGCTAGACATCGACAAAGCCACAAGGCATTTGAACATCTCACAATAGAAAGGAGCATTTTTATGAAGAGACTAACTGCATTTCTGAAAAAAATTCGAGCTGTACAAATTTTAACAGTTTTTCTGGCTGGCATTTTAGTATTTGTGAGTACGGCTTGCAGCAGCGCCCCTGATATTATGGCAGGAAAAACTGATGTGATGACAGGAAAAGGAAAAACTGCCGACCAAATTAGAGAAGAAGTGCCGACCGGGGCTGTAACGTCGGAATTCAAAGGCGGCATGAACGATTACAGCGATGTCGATCCTAGAAACAAAAAGGTGACAACAACAGAAGCAAAAGCTCAGCTTCTCAAAGAGCAAGCGCAGCACCGCATTGACACGAAATCTAGCAACAATGTAGGTGAAAATGTGCGGCGGGTAGCGGATGATGCGCCTGAAAAACTCGACCAAATCGGCCAAAAGGTCAAGGACGATGCTCGCACCGCCCAGCGCAAAGCTGATGACTTTGGCGACAAAACCAAACAAGGCTTTGCTAATCTTAAAGAAAACACTCGCGAAGGCTTGAAGGGAGCAAAAGATATTGTTAAAGAAGCCACCGAGGGAGCAAAAGAAAGAGTATCAGAAGGTACTGAGTCTCTGAGATATAATACCGCCGGTGGCCAAGAAAATATCAATGATGCAGCACGAGATGCAAGATAGAAGGCTCAAGATGCCTCAGACAATATTTGCTATAAAGTGAATGGAGATATTGACTGAACTCAACGAGCAGCCGAAAGAGCGACAGACGACTAATCTCAAATAACGCTGTTTCCTTTTCGGGAAGCTACATTCCGACAGGGGTTTTAACCCCTGTCGGAATGTAGGTAGAGTCAATCGATTTTAGATTTTAGATTTTATAGCGTTTCCTTAGCTGATCAGGTACAACCAATCCTTATCCATTAAGGATTTTAGCTCTAAAAATGTACCTCATTTGACTGAGAAACGCTATAGATTTTAGATTGAAGCATTGATTCCACGGAGGAATCCGGGGGCTTGTATCCTGAGTGCTTTCGGTCATTTGAAGACTACTGCCTATTAATATTTGATTGGGTTTTAACCGCAGGGAGGGCTATGAGGCCGGAAGTAGAGTGCAGGGGGGTTTCACCACAATCCAACGGCCCTGTCCTTTTCTAGGGGGGACTGGAGTGCCACTGCTTTCACGACAGATTCTTTATAATTTCTATAGATTATATTTGGACTTTTTAAGGTAATAACTTTTTGATCTGCTTTGCGGAAATTTTGACGATCGAGCTATATTAAATTTAATTAATTAGCAATTGTATGTTTGAAGACATGATAAGGCAGTGTTTATACGGTATTTCGCGTTCATTGAATCGCATTTGAGATTAACAGTAGAAACTTATACGTAAGTAAAAAGCTTTAATCGCGATCGCCCAAGTATAAAATATGGTTCTTTAATAGATAATTTGATTTTTTGATCGACAGCTCGAAAATTATGCTGTTTATGCCCTAAGATAGATAGACTAAGTTTTGTCAAGTTAATGTCTGGGTTGAGGTCAGCCAATATGGACACAATAATAAATGCAGTATATTTGACTAGCGTAATACCGGGGTATCGCTCGATCGCGAAATCGCGCAATCTTACACAGATTCTCGATCGGCTATCGATCGGTGCAGGCGTGAGAAAGACCAACAATTGGCAGCTAAAATTCTCAAACCTACGTCATTGTGGCGGAGGATTTGCGGGAGGTGGTGCTGCCACAATCCCAAAAAGTTGCATTAGCGACCGTTAATTGCATCGGTAGAAATAGTCCTCACCCGAACAGACATTCTCGACGAACTCGAACGCAGACCGATTATTTACAAATACATTAAACATTCCAATCTTTCAATTGATTTTACCTGTTACCTGCTAGATTGAGGTGTATAAATTTTAGCAAACAGAGGCCAGGGATTCGGGATATATTCGAGCCGTAATCCGCAGCCAATCGACAGGCAAAATGGAGGCAAACCTTATCTTGGGAATTGTGTTTTGATGCTAGTAACGATGATGCACGACTTTTATGATGCACTGGCACATTTGGCAATCTATGCAGATGCCGCACCGGCGGAGCGCCAACAAATCCTGAAGCGCGTTGGGGCTAGTCAGAAAAAACTCAAAGAATTCGCGCATCATACGCCGATAAATTACCAACACAAGTTCGATCTGCTTGAGGCAGAATTGCTGGGCGTTTTGGGACAGACAGCAGAAGCAATGGAACTGTATGATCGAGCTATTACCGGAGCTAAAGCTAACGAATATGTCAATGAAGAAGCTCTTGCCTGCGAACTCGCTGCTAAATTTTACCTGTCATTAGGAAGGGAAAAAATTGCCAGACTCTACATGATAGATGCCTATGATTGCTATGTCCGCTGGGGAGATAGAGCAAAAATAGACGACTTAGAAAAACGTTATCCTCAATTATTAAAACCGATTTTAGAACCAGCCAAACTCCCTGCAAATCCATTAGCAAATTTTCCAACACCTGCGGGGCAAAATCCATCGCTTCATCCATCCATTCATCCATCCATTCATCCGTCTGTTTCGGCGAGTGTCTCAGATTTCGGGAATTTTTCAACACTGCTAAAAGCTTGTCAAGCGCTCTCTAGTGAAAGAGAACTCGATCGACTGATTGCCAAACTGATGCAACTGGCGATGAAAAATACAGGAGCTGACAAAGGAGCGCTGATTTTGCCAAACGGCAATCAATGGGAAATCGCGGCTACCAGCACGCTCGACAATTCGGGAGTCGAGTGGGCGATCGACTTATCATCCGCAAAACTCGATGAAAACAGCGATATCTTGCCCCTTAAAATTGTTGACTGCGTTAAAAATTTATTGAAACCTGTGATTGTTCGGGATCTCGCTCAACAAAGTGATTGGGATTCCGACTCCTACATCCTCAAATACCAACCGCAGAGCCTGCTGTGTTGGCCGATTCTCGATCAAGGCAGCTTAGTCGGCATTTTGTATCTGGAAAATCGCTTAACCGCAAAAGTTTTTACTCGCGATCGCCTGCAACTTCTCAATCTTCTTTCTTCCCAGGCAGCCATCTGTTTGCAAAATGCTCTTCTCTATAAAAAATATCAGGATTACAACCAACAATTAGAGCGATCGCTAGTAACAATTAGCCGAACCGAAGCTCAGCTTGCCGATCAGAAAAAAATGCTCCAAGCGATTCTTGATGTCGCTCCGATTTGGATTTGGATGGTTAATCCCAGTGGTAAAGTACAGTTTTTGAACAAGACATTTTCTCAAGATGTGGGCGTTCCCCTGAGCGATTTCCTAGCTGTCGATCATTATAAAGATATACTAGGGGAGAATGCAGCGGGCTGTCTGGTTTCAGATGCCGCCTGCCTTGCTCAAGATTTGCCGCATTACTCCAGCGAAATTCTCAGACTTGTGGACGGCAAACTACACGATTTAGAAATCACGAAAGTGCAGTTAAAAAATTCCCAGGGCGAGACGATCGGGATTATTGGTTTGGGTGTTGATGCCACCGATCGCAAGCAAGCAGCAGAACTTTTGCAAGAGCAAAACCAACAGCTAGAACGAACTTTAAAAAATTTACAACAAGCACAACTGCAAATCGTGCAAAGTGAGAAAATGTCTGCCTTGGGTAATTTGGTCGCCGGAGTCGCCCACGAAATCAACAATCCGATTGGGTTTATTTCTGGCAATTTAATCGAAGGTAAAAGAAGTTTGGAAGATGTTATAGAACACTTAGAATTGTATCGCTCCGGTGCATCGCAATCGGAAATAGCCGACCACGCCGAAGAGATAGACCTCGATTATCTTTTGGAAGATTTACCGAAAATGATTGACTCAATGCAACTTGGGTGCGAGCGCATTTGCAGTATCAGCAACAGTTTGCGTACCTTCTCCAGAGGTGACAAAGACTACAAAGTTCCTTTTAATATTCACGAAGGCATTGATAGCGCTATTTTAATTTTGAAACACCGTCTCAAAGCAAACGAACACCGGCCGCAGATCGAAGTGATAACTAAATACGGCAATCTCCCTAAAATCGAATGTTTTCCCGGTCAATTGAATCAAGTTTTCATGAACCTGCTTGCCAATGCGATCGATGCCTTAGAAGAGTCAAATATAGGACGCACTTTTAGCGAAATTACCGCCAATCCCAACCGCATCAAGATTTGCACGGATATAGTCGGCGAAGGGTACATTAAAATTAAAATTGCTGATAACGGCACTGGGATCAAAGAGGAAATTAAACAGCAGATATTCGACCATTTGTTCACGACGAAAGGTGTCGGCAAAGGAACTGGATTGGGGTTGACAATTGTCCACCAGATTGCGGTAGAGAAACATGGCGGAAGCATCGAGGTGAATGGCGAGCCTGAAGTTGGCACTGAGTTTGCGATCGTTTTGCCTGTGAAGGGATAAATTTGAATTAAAATTCAATGTTTTTTGGGCGATCGGGTAATAAGATATACTGACTTTCATTCGGGTCTTTTTTTGAAAGCCTTGACATAACTCTTTTAAAATAGCATCATTTTTTACTGTACTTTAGACTAAATAAAGATGAGAACGGTGGCTTTGAGAAGAACTAAAGCCACCGCGCCGGGAGAGAATAAG
>NZ_JAUBPI010000009.1:0-105711 GCF_036700645.1 Microcoleus sp. S36b_A4
TTCGTACTTCATATTATGGGAGCTAATTTTTTCTTTTATTTTACCTAGAACGAGCGCACTTTCGCAAGAGGTCTATTATACTGGCAACATTCCTCACAACTAAATTGCAGTTTGGGGAAGTTCAGGGCGATCGCACTTCCCTCGATCCTAAATTGCTATAATAACAATCAGCCCAAAAATCTCAACATAAAGCCTATGTCTACTTATAGCGAGGTACTGAGTCAGGCTCAAAATCTCACTCTTGAAGAGCAACAGCAACTGTTAGAAGTATTGTCAGCATTGATTCGCGATCGGGTAACAACCCAAACTCAGGGTAAACGATCGGAAATTGATGCAGCACTGATTGAAATGGTACAAGATCCAGAGTATCAAGCTCAAGTGCTACAGATGGAGGCTGAGTTTACGGTAGCGAGTTGGGAAGCGCTGCAATTGGGAGAATCTCCTGTATGAACCGGGGAGAAGTCTATGATGCTCGACTTGAACCTGTTGAGGGTTCTGAACAAGGAGGAACCCGTCCTGTTATCATCAAAGTTAAGGAACTAGCAGGAGTTAGAGAAAATTACTCTAAAAATGGATAGCTAAGTTACAGGGAAAACTGTACTAAAGTTGCTATTATTTATTGATAATCCCACAGACGAGGAGATTAAGATGCAAGTCAAAGACATGACAGTTGACCAATTGCGGGACTTAATTCGGCATACCGTGGAACAGTGTTTAGAAGAATATTTGGGCGATCCTGATGCAGGTTTAGAAGTTAAGGAAGAAGTCAAGCAGAAATTGTTAGATTCAATGAAGCGCAAACAAGCAGGAGAAAGTAGCGTCGAACCTGGGGAAGTTTATCAAAAACTTGGCATGAAATCGTAATGAGCTATTCGGTTGAGTTGACTGCAGAAGCTCTGGTTAACCAAGAAAGATTGACTCAGGCTGTGCAGGAGCGTATAGGTAATAAAATCAATTGGTTGGCTGAAAATTTTGAACAAATTACTCCTATGCCGTTGTCGGCTAATCTGGCAGGTTTCTTTAAGTTAAGAGTGGGTGATTATCGGGTAATTTATTCTTTTGATGATGATTTAAAGGTGATTACTATTCACCAGATTGGACACAGGAGAGAAATTTATGATTAACTGAAGTGCGATCGCGCTTTTGGAAGATTAAGGGGGATATAACTTTTGGGAATAAAAGGGCGATCGCATTTCCCTACTTCCTAAATTGCTATAATAACAATCAGCCAAAAAATCTCAACATAAAGCCTATGTCTACTTATAACGAGGTACTGAGTCAGGCTCAAAGTCTCACTCCTGACGAGCAACAGCAGCTTTTAGAAGTATTGTCAGCTTTGATGCGCGATCGGGTAACAACCCAGACTCAGGGTAGCAGTGAAAGATTGCCCAAGAAAAATTAAAAGAGATGGCGAGGTTTTTTGCCGTATCGTGTGGATGCTTTGAAATTCCAGTTGCAACTTAGAGAAGAATGGGATGATTAATAAATATCTTCTCGATACCAACATTCTGATTTACTACTTCTATAACGAGCCGGAATTTCAGTCTATATTTGCTGAAACACTGCAAGTTTACCATCCTTACTGCCGCTAATCAGAGTACGCCCGTCGGGACTGAAAACCACTGAGGTAACTGCGGCAGCGTGTACACACTCATTAAAAATATCTTTCTTGTTTTGGAAATCCCAAATTTGAATATTACCGCCGTAGTCTCCTATTGCGAATAAATTGCCATCTGAGCTAAAAACTACTGATTTAATCTCATAATTAAACTTAAAGACATTAAATTCTTCGCCTGTTTTTACATTCCAAAACTTGATTTTTTTGTCATCGCTTCCACTAAGAAGCGTTTGACCGTCAGGACTAAAAGCTAATGAATTAACTGGCCGTAAATGTTCTTTAATAAGAAGAGTTTGTTTTTGATTGTGTAAATTCCAGAGCTTAATCTCTCCCTTGTCGTCCCCACTAGCAAGAAGCCAATTATTAAAATCAACAGCCAGACATTTTACTTCCCCAGTATGGCTTGAGAGTGTGCCAAATTCTACCCGTTCTTCTGTGGAATCCAACAACTTAATCCTACCATCAGCACTCCCAACAATCACTATTTTACTATCGGGGGTAAAGGCTACTGAGGTAACTCTATTAGTCGAGCCCATTCCTAAGTTCCCTATATCTTTAGATTTCTTTGTATCTAAGCGCCATACTTTGACTTTATTTTGATCGATGTTCTCAATCATAGCAGTTGCAAGGAAATGCCCGGTTGGGTCGATTGCGAGCGGAGTGGAATACCCTGCTATCAATCCCCTTAAATTTGATAGGTAATAAAGTTCTCGTCTCTCTTGTAAACTCCAAATAACAATCTTGCGATCGCCACATCGGATCGCAATATCTTTTCCATCTGGAAAAATGGCAATAGAGTTAATTTCACCTTCAAAGTTTTCGGACTGATACACGCATTTCCACTTAGTAACGGCCACTTTAGTAGCGGCAACATAAGGTTTAATTTTGATATATTTTAAACCAGTTTCTACATCTACTTTACTCTCCAAGTTAAAAGATTTTGAAGCACCAGCAGAAAACGAATCATCTACCTCCCAAAAATTGCGATAATGCTCTAAAACCTGTTTGTGAGATTCTTCAAGATTGTTCGCAGTCGTCACAATATTTGACACTATTCCTTGAAGAGCAATGCCTTCTATTAAATAAATTTCTCTGCCAAAAAGATCTTTGAGAACGCCGTTACCTGAGATGCCGATATCTTCTGCTATTGCCTCTACTATTCGGAAAATTAAAGTTATATCTCCCGCTTTCGAGTTATGAATCTCGCGATACAATGCTGTTCCTTGTTCCGTCAATTCTCCTTCTGTTGCTCTAGCCAGTAAACCAGTTATCCCAGCCGCGCACATAAAATCTGGAGCGACGACTGTTCGGTAGTCAAGAGACTGATTACAACTAACTAAAAAACTCCAAGCTGTAGTATTTGTCATGGCAATTTTAAATCGGATTCTGGAAATTTTAGATTCAGGTCATTTTGAACAGATAAGAAACAATTAAGAGCGTATTTGAATGCTGTTTCTTCATTCTCTACTTTTTTTAACAATTCTTCTTTTTCCTGACGTAACTCTTCGGATCTTCTAGCTGCTGCTTCTTGCCTTTGCTTGGCTGGTGTTTCGGCATATTCACCCGCAAATTCAACCATTTTTAGAACTGTATCTTGGAAGAGTACATATTTTTTAGGTAAGAATAAATCCAGTATGGTAGGTAGGATGTCTTGCGCTGCTTTTAGCCCTCCGCCAACAACTTGACCTACTTGCTCCCACCAATTTAGATTTGCCTTAACTTCAATTGGACGATTAGCTTGTTCTCTCATTTTGTCTATAGCAGCTTTGCAATCAGCTTGAATTATATCGGGCAAGACACAGGCTAAAGGAATTTCTACTTGAAAGGGTTTGGGTAATATGCTAAGATTTTTTGTCATGCTGCCATCTGGTTGCAGATTGGCAAAATCTTTACCGACTGCACTAACAGGAATTAATCGAACTGGTTTTCCTGCCTTATTATAAATAGAGACTAAATTTTTAAAATGTGGAATTTCTTTCAGCAAAAAATCCCGGATTTGTTTGAGGGTGTATTCCTTTTCTACAATATCCCACTTGCTGATTACAAAATGGATCGGTTTACCACTCTTTTGCATTATGCTAAGAACTTGAGGTAAATCCTTAACTGCCCATCTTAAGCCGATTTGTTCGTTTCGCATTAGCTCACAAAGTCTTTGACCATCCAGCAGGCCAAGTAAAGCATCTGCTTTGTTGACTTGCTCATCTAATTTAGGATCATCTTCTTGATCTATCTGCTGGTCGGTTAACAAACCACCTGCATAATCTAAATAGGTGAACTTGCAAGCCGGATAGATCGGCAGATCTTTCGTTTGTACGCGACAAGTGAAAGTCCATTCTGATACTTCGCTGCGTCGTGTTCCAAGCGGCCACTTTTCTTCAAAAGCTATTTGTGTATAAAGATCGTGTAATTGTTTGCTTTTCTCTACACTTTCAAGCTCCAGAAAAAAGCCTCCTTCCCCTTGGGTACATAACTGATTGTACATACTAGCTAAAAATACCGTTTTGCCTGAGCCGCGTGGCCCTAGCATGATGACTCTATAAGTATTCATACTTGACCGATTAGAGGAATAATGAAGAATTATTAAGTATGTGTATATATTGTCTCGCAAAAGTTAACTCTTGTATGTCGGAAATGTCGGGATTTTTCCCAGACAAGCCGATCGCAAATGTCGGAATCTTGTCGGAAATGTCGGAATCTTGTCGGAAATGTCGGAAAGTCGGATATAATACGACAAATCCCCGCACACGACTGACCTATGGAAATCGCAGAAGTGTTAAAACTCGCCGACGAACTAATCTTCGCCAAGACGGGAGAACATATAGACTATCTGCAAAAAGCTATCCTTGAAGGAACCTTACAAGGTCGGACATACCCAGAAATTGCTGAAGCGACTCATTCCAGTGAAGGCCATACCAGGGATATCGGTTCGGAATTATGGCAAATATTTTCAGAGGGATTGGGAGAAGGTATTACTAAAAGAAATTTTAGAGCAATATTAGAAAAAGCGAAATTTGATAACTTTTCATCAGCTATCGGTAGAGTAGGTAGAGATTATGTAGCGATTAACAACCTCAACATTTGTCAAGAAAGGGCGAGAAGTCCAACAGAACCCCAAAACCCCCAACCAACTTCTAAACAACCCCACATAGACTTAGGCGACGCACCCGAAATATTCAGCTTTTTCGATCGCACTTCCGAACTCTCCACCCTCGAAAACTGGATAACACAGGAACACACTCGCCTCATCACACTCCTCGGAATCAGCGGCATCGGCAAAACCACTCTCTCCCTAAGCCTAATCGATCGTCGCATCAAAACCCAATTCGATTACGTCATCTATCGCAGCCTCCGCTTTTCCCCAAGCCTCGATGCAACCCTCACCAACCTGCTGCAAATCTTTTCCCAACCATCTGAAATTCCCCAAAACATCGAAACCAAAATTGCCCAAATCCTCGATTACCTGCGAAAAAACCGATGTCTGATTGTCCTCGATGATGTACAGATGCTTTTGGGCAGCGGGCAACTAGCGGGACAATATAAAACTGGATATGAAGATTATCAGTTATTTTTTAAACTAATTGCCGAAGTTTGTCATCAAAGTTGTTTGATATTGAATAGTTGGGAAAAACCCAGAGAAATTGCCAGATTATCAAAAGATAATCATCCCGTGCGATGTTTTGTATTGGGAAGTTTAGGAGTAGCAGCTAAAGAGATTTTGAACTCCCAAAAGTTATCCGATGAGGAAACATGGTCAACTTTGATTGACATTTATCAAGGCAATCCTCTGTGGTTGGAGTTCACTGCAACGCTGATTCAAGAGTTGTTTGGGGGAAGAGTTTCTGAGTTTTTGCACTGCGAGATGCCGATTTTAGATGAAGGGTTGCAATCTCAGTTATCTCAACCTTTTGGGCGTTTGACTCCGGCAGAGTTAGCAGTGATGATTCACCTGGCTAATCAACCTGAACCCGTTGCTGTGTCGCACATTTTCAACAAAATACCATTTTCGCCGTCAGAAATAGTAAATGCAGTGCGATCTCTTGGAAATCGCTTTTTATTGGATGCTGTAGAACGGGAAAAGATAACTTTGTTTAGTTTGAATTCAGTGGTGAAACAGTATGTAAAAACTCAGTATTCTTAGTCCGCGTAGGCGGACTTTGTTAGTGTATTTGCGGTTTCAACCGCCGTCTTTATTCGATCGAATTTATTCGCTCGTATTTCATAAAGCGGGTAACAAACCCGGATTTAATTTAAGTGCGTGAAGCGAAGCTATCCCGCAGGGAATCGCACCCACTCTCTAAACTCTCTAATTCTCGCATTCTCTCCCTTTTCTGAGTCTAGGTGCATAAACTGTGCCAGTTCTTTGACAGGAAACGAGCCAAATGCCAAACTGGTTTCGGACTCGACATAACCCGTATCATTTAAAATGTTAATTATTAGTTTCCCCTTCTTCCAAATCCAAACCTCCGGCACTTTAAGTTCCGCATAAACCGCCATTTTATTGATAGATGAGCTAGTCAAATCCATTTCTACAGCTAAGTCTGGCGGCGGGTCATTTTTGAGATCAATAGTTAAATTTCCCCGCATTAAAGCTTCATTTTGGATATAAAAACATTCATCAGCTTCGTTGCCAGCTTTTTTCGGTTCCGAACGCCAAGTAGATGATTTTAATCCGATAATTTCAATTCCAATTTCCTCAGACAGCGCTACAATTAGCCTACCGAGAGTCCAGCTATACCTCTCATGTTCTGGTAAAGGTACCATGAGTTCTAAAGTTCCCTGATAGTAAGTCATGCGCGGCGTTGAACGTTCCGCAAATATTTCTAACAAGTGTTCGTAGGTTTCCCAACTGATATCATGTAAAACCAGGTGAGAACCTGCAAGCTCTTCTTTACTGTACGCTAGGGTTTGAACCATTGCAAATACTCCACGAGAACTTTAACTCTATTTTACTCTCTTAAACATTGGACAGGTGCGATTCCCTGCGGGATAGCTTCGCACGCGCGTACTTTACCAGATTGATTCAAGATTCAAAACAAATCCGGGGAGAACATCTTCACCTGATACAGTGGCTGGAGATTCTAACACTTCAACTTCTCGATCCTGACGATAAATCTCTACTTGTCGCGATTTGCGATTAATTAACAAACCCAAACGTGCACCATTATCGCGATACTCTTTCATCTTATCCTGAGTTTCTTTCAAACTATCGCTGGGAGACATTAACTCGACCACAAAATCTGGACAAATCGGGGGAAATTTCTTTTGTTGTTCGGAATTTAAAGCATTCCAGCGTTCTAATTTTACCCAAGAAGCGTCAGGAGAGCGATCGGCCCCATTGGGAAGTTTGAAGCCTGTTGAGGAATCAAAAGCAATACCGCTGTCATCGTTATCCGCCCAGTTAAATAATTGCTGGGTTAATCTTCCATTCCGGTTTCCAGTTTCTCCTCCTGCTGGTGACATGATAATTAATTCTCCTTTGGCTGTGCGTTCCAATCTAATATTTTCATTTTCTTGACAGAGTTCAAAAAACTGATCGTCTGTCAGCTTAATAATTGGGTTGAGGTTGAGGGTGAGGGTAGTCATAGCGGTATTTTATCGTGGCTAAACGACCTTTATTAAGGATTGTAGCATATTGATTGAGTTGTGAGGGCGATCGCACTTCTAAGCTAATTAAGTGTTAATCGCTTGCTCGGCCGCCTTAATTAAAACCTCATCCATCCAATTGTTAATACTTTTGCCAGCTTTCTTTGCCGCAATAAAGATTTTGCGGTGATGTTCCGGAGTAGTGCGGAAGGGAAGTTTACCTGAAAAGGGTTTATCCGGTTCCTGTCCTAATTCTTTGCAAAAGTCTAGATAATCATCGATAGAGTTTTGGAATTCTTGGCGAGCTTCTTCAATAGTTTGTGCTTTAAAAGTCACTACGTCATTAATGTCAAGCACTCGCCCGAAAAGAAGTTCCGCTTCTATATCTACTTCAATGCTAGCACTGTAACCCTTGTAAGTCATCATGGCTGTAATACTCTTCCTCTTTCAATAAGTTCAATTTGTGAATGATTAATTTTATGCTAATACTCTTGTTAATTTGGGCGCTCCGCAATGATTTTCCCGTTAACAGCTAAGTCATCATGGTTCAACCCCCGCCTTTATCAAAAATTCTCTGACTGATTTAACGGCTCCTTTATCTGTCTCTTTTTGAGGATGTGGTTCGTGAAATACAGCTCTAACCTCATTTAATAAAATGCGAACCCGCGAACCAGGACCTTGAGTAACAGTAGCACCGAGTGCTGTAAATAAATTTTCAATATCTTGCCAATTAATATTAGCTGGTATAGGATCTGTAAAAATTGCTTCTAAAATCTTACGCTGTTTATTATTTAGCTCCATAAATATTTTATTTGTTGTTTGAAAAACAATGATATCATTTTGTGATATCAATGTCAAGAGGTGAGCGAATCTCGCGCCAAGACTACTTTAGACTGGAACAAATACCACCTTTACCCCAAAACCCTCCCAAAAATATAAGGACACAGCATTGCTGTGTCCCTACAGATTAAAGGCTATCGTCCGAAATTCGGAGGTTTATTCTACTCCCTCAATCCGGTCTTCCACCTCCTGATAAAGTTCACGCAAGCGATCCAAATTGTTCTCCGAAGTCTCCCAATAACCCCGGCCATTCACCTCAAGCAAAGTGCTGACAATCTTTCGGAACGAATGAGGATTTAAGTTAAGCAAACGCTTCTGCATCTCCTCATCTTGGATAAACGTAGTGTTGACATCCTCATACACCCAATTATCCACAGCGCCCGCAGTCGCACTCCATCCCGTCGTATTCACCAGACGCTTAGAAATCTCGCGCACACCTTCATAACCGTGCGACAACATCCCCTCGTACCACTTCGGATTCAGCAGCTTAGTCCGCGAATCTAAACGCACGGTTTCTGATAGCGTCCGCACCTGCGCGTTGGCTGTGGTTGTATCAGCAACAAAGGATGCCGGTTTCTTCCCATCTGCGCGCAAACTGCCGATCAATTTAGTCGGATCGGAGTCGAAATAGTGCGACACGTCGGTTAGGGAAATCTCCGCAGAATCCAAGTTTTGGAAAGTGACTTCCGCAGTTTTCAAGGATGATTCAAAAATCTTCCGGTCTTGTTCCATTGTTCCGGGATTGTCGGAAGAAAAGGCGAAGGATTTGCGAGTTAAATACATTTCCTGCAACTCGGCTTCGCTTTCCCAAGTGCTGTTTTCCACCGCCAAGTTGACGTTAGATGAATAGGAACCAGAAGCATTAGAAAATACCCGGGTTGCTGCTTGGCGCAGGTTGATTCCCATTTCTTCCGCTTGCTTCAGGGCGTGTTTGCGGACGAAGTTCATCTCTAACGGTTCGTCGGCTTCCGCTGCCATTTTCACGGCTTTATCTAACAAATTCATTTGGTTGATGAACAAGTCGCGGAATACGCCGGAACAGTTAATTACTACGTCGATTCGAGGGCGTCCCAACTCTTCTAAAGAAAGCAATTCGAGTTTGTTTACCCGGCCCAAAGCGTCGGGAACTGGCTTCACTCCCACCATCCACATTACTTGGGCGAGGGATTCGCCGTAAGTCTTGATGTTGTCGGTTCCCCACAAGACAACGGCGATCGTTTCTGGGTAATTTCCGCCGTTATCAACGCGCTGTCTTTCTAACAGCCGATCGACTACAACCTTAGCAGACTTAATCGCCCCTGTGGTGGGGATTGACTGCGGGTCCAAAGCGTGCATATTCTTCCCAGTCGGCAAAACATCCGGGTTGCGAATCGGATCGCCGCCTGGGCCAGGGATAATGTATTCGCCTTCTAGGGCGCGCAATAATGCGCCCAATTCGTTATCGGCGCAAACTTGCTGCAAGCAGAATTCTAGATACTCAAACAGCGGTTTAATCAGTTCTGGATCGACCTTTTTGTAACCCGCTGCGTGTAAGGATTCAATCCAAGGTGTTTTCTTGCCCATGTTGAAGAAATTCAACTTGGAAACCAGGGAAACTCGACCCTCAGCATCGGTTTGTTCCTTCACCAAAGCGCCAACAGCATCCCGACAGGCTAAGGTGATGTTTTGTAACAATTCAACATCTGCTAAAATGCCTTTGTCGTTGTTGGTGTAGATATCGTCAATATTGCGATCGAGACTTTGAGCAATAATCCGCGACAAACTGATTAATCCGTCTTCTTCCCGGTCTAAATTGGCAATGTTAACCAAAGTTGCGATCGCCTCTTCAGCAGTCGGCGGCTTACCGATCACGTGCAAACCGCAAGGTAACAACCGCGACTCAATCTCCATCAACTTGCGGTAAACCAAGCCAACTAAATTATCCCGTTCCTCGGCAGTCATATCCGCAGCAACCCCTCGTTCTTGTTCGGGAGGTAACGCGATATCCTTATCCAAATTTACCAAACGGCATTTTTCGACGATCGCATCCACAATCGGCACACCGCGCCCAGTCTCTTTCAAAGTTTGATAAGAAGCAATTAACTCGCTGAGTTCCTGCAAACCTTTGTACAACCCAGCATTTTCAGCCGGAGGAGTCAGATAACTGATTGTTTCAGCATAACTGCGGCGCTTAGCAATTGTTGCCTCACTAGGATTATTAGCAGCGTAATAATAGAGGTTAGGAATCTTGCCGATCAAACTGTCAGGATAACAATCGACAGACATTCCCATCTGCTTACCGGGCATGAATTCCAGGGAACCGTGAGTGCCAAAGTGCAGCACCGCATCCGCACCCCAAATGCGCTCCAAATATGTATAGTAAGCAGCAAAACCGTGGTGGGGACTGGCAGAACGAGAGAATAACAACCGCATCGGATCGCCTTCGTATCCAAAAGTAGGTTGCACTCCGATAAACACATTGCCAAAATGTTTGCCAAAAATCAGCAAATTTTGTCCGTCGCTGTTCAAATGTCCCGGAGGTGGCCCCCAATTTTCTTGCAACCTTTCCGAATAAGGAGTGAATTCTTCGTATTCAGCTACGGACATCCGGTAAGCAATATTTAATTCGGGACTTTGGTATTGGGCTGTTGCGTCATGAATGACTTCTTGCATCAGTTTTTCGGCGGAATCCGGTAATTCTGGCAAGTCGTAACCGTTACCTTTTAAGGCTTTCAATACTTCGTAAATCGAGCCGAAAACGTCCAAGTAAGCGGCTGTTCCGACGTTGCCTTTATCAGGAGGAAAACTGAAAACTGTGATCGCAACTTTTTTATCTAATTTGGGTTTGCGGCGCAGCATTGCCCATTTCATAGCGCGCTGGGAAATTGCTTCGATTCTATCTTGCAGGGCGATCGCCTTGCCAGTTGCGCCATCACGTCCCGACACAATAATCGGTTCGATCGCACCATCCAACTCAGGAATCGCAACTTGCAACGCAACTTGAATCGGGTGCAAGCCTAAATCGCTATCTTCCCATTCTTCTGTCGTTTGGAAAACCAGCGGCAAAGCCACCATGTAAGGGCAATTTAATTTTTTCAAAGATTCGATCGCCTTCGGGTGATCTTGTTTCGCCGGGCCGCCCACCAAAGCAAAACCAGTCAGAGAAACCACCGCATCAACAATCGGCAGAGGTGTCACACCTTTTGCCCCGACTTCCAAGAAAAAAGTCTCCACAGGTTTAGAGAAGTCCAAACCGCCGGCAAAAATCGGCACCACCCGCGCCCCCATTGCCTCCAATTCCTGCACCATTGCTACATAGTGCGCGTCATCTCCCGTGACTAAGTGAGTGCGTTGCAACACTAAACCAATGCAAGGTGCGAGGGGATCTTTGAGATCCGCAGAAATATCTGTACGGGCATTAAACCAAGTCAGATATGCTTTTACATCTTCAAACATCGACGATGCCAAAGGATGCCAAATTCCCATGTCTGGGTAGACAACAGGTTCTTGGAAAGTCGGCTGTGACTGGCCTTTGAAGACATATTTATGTGACAGCATCAGCAAGAAGTTTTCCAAGTTTTCTTGGGAACCGCCCAGCCAATACTGGAAACTCAGCATGAAGTTGCGCGCATCTTGGGCTTTGTCGATGGGCAAATATTTCAGCACTTTCGGCAAAGTTTGCAGCAGTTTCAGCATTCCGTCTTGGAAGGAACTCCCGGATTTTTCCTTCCGTTTTTTCATGAATTCGCCGATCGCACTTTTGCTTTGTCCCAACTGTGCCATCGAGAAACTGCCCATTTTATTGAGTCGCATCACCCCTGGCATCGACGGGAAGACGACGGCGACATCCAAGCTGTCGCGCAGCGGTTCCACCGCCGATACCACTTTTTCTGCCAAATCTTCGATGAAAATTAGAGAAGCAATAAATACATTGGCATCCGCCACATCCCGCTTGAAGGCTTCGTAATTTTCCGGGCTGCGGAGTTCCTCGATCAGGTAGCCACTGATTTCTATTGCCAAATTCGGATTTTTCTGGTTTATCGATCGAACCGCTGCCGACAGGGCGCTTTGATACTGCGGTTCCAGTACGACATAGACCACCTTCATGAGCGATCGCCCTTGCAAGTTTTCCGGCACGACGTGGCGAATGGTGGGCTTGACGTGAGTGAACATCCGGTTAGGCTCCTTTAAGATGCTGTTTTCGCGAATCGGGAATTTTTTTATCCCATAAGCATTTTTACCAGAAAACGCTTGCCATTAGGCGATTTGAGCCTGCACATGACACAATTCGACAAATTTAGGTCAACTTTTCGTTACATTTTTTTATAAATTCCTTGAGCAAATACTCCATATTTTATTTACAAAAGTTTACTTGACATATTGAAAAAAATATGTATACGATTAATTAGTAGGATAAAAATAATTAAAAATTAACCAACATTTGAGAAAAAAATCCTGAAAAAAGTTCCAAGTTTTGTATAATTTATCACACTTGCGATAGAGCAATTAACTGAGGGGAAAAAGGTATAATTTCTGAAGGCAGAATGTAGCCTTCGGGTAATTGCTGAGTCACAAAAAGTGATATTATACCAGGAACTTAAAACCATTTCATAACGTCAGTTTGGTGTAAATTCCTGATCGGCGATCGAGTTCATGGAAAGCTAATTGCTATAAACTCTCAAACTCATCCCAACCTTAAGGGGGAAACATGGCTAACTACGCAATTTTCGACGAACAATTCTACCTGGCCTCATATCCTTGGATCAAACCAGCGATTGATGCAGGAGTAATCAAATCCGGGAGAGAACACTTTGAAAAATTTGGTCAAGCTGGCGGTCTAACTAAAGTATCGCGTTATTTTGACGAAAATGCTTACCTTGCTGGGAATCCAGACCTAGCACCCTTCGTCCGCACAGTCAACCCAAACGCACCTTTTGCGACCGGCCTCGATCACTTTATCCAGTTCGGTTACGATGAAGGACAGCGCCGCACCCAAGTATCCCCTGAGTACAACGAAAATTTTTATTTAGCAAACAACTCAGATGTCGCACCGTTCGTTCAGAACGGAACTTTCAAATCAGGATTCGACCATTTCACTCAATTCGGAATCAGAGACGGTCGGTTTGGGACTTCATTTTTTGAACCGGAATACTTAAAAGAAAACCCCGATATTGTGCCGTTTGTCAACTCTGGAAACTTGAGAACAGGCCGGGAACACTTCTTCAATTTTGGACAATTTGAGCCTGCCCGCGACGCAACTTTTGTCGGCAGCCGCAGCAACGATGTTTTAACTGGTGTTGGCGTCGGGGATGTAGAACTTGTGGGAGTGGAAGTAGGTCTAGATTCGCAACGCAACCGACAGTATGAAAGCTTTGGCACCAATGAATTCGATGTCTTGATTGGTGCTCCGGGAACCAATACATTCGTACTTGGAGTTCCTGCTACAGCCGGGAATTTTAGCCCGACACCGCTGTATTTGGGTAACGGTCAAGCTACCATTCGCAACTTCGACATAGAAAGCGATTTTATCCAACTGCAAGGAACTTCTTTAAACGGCTACAGCCTGACTCCGGTTGGCAACAATTTGTCAATCCAGCGTTTTGGAGACGTGCTCGGCGTGATTGAAGGAGGAGCAAGTTTGAATTTGAGTTTCCAAGAATCTAACGGTAACGGTACTTTCTTGATTGGTTAGTCATTAGTCATTAGTCATCGGTCATTGGTCATTAGTTAATACTGATGATTGATGACTTTTTTTTTGATCGTACTTTACTTTAAACAGCAAACTATGAATTACGATATCTTTGACGAACAATACTACCTTTCGCAATATCCGTGGCTGAAACCAGCCATTGATTCAGGAATCATCAAATCAGGAAGAGAACACTTTGAAAAATTTGGTCAAGCCGCCGGTATCACAAAAATATCGCGGTATTTTGACGAAGATACTTACCTTGAAGGAAATCCAGACCTTAAACCCTTTGTCCGCACAGTCCATCCAAACGCGCCGTTTGCTACAGGCTTAGATCACTTTATCCAATACGGTTACGAAGAGGGTCGCACTCGCGTATCGCCTGAGTATGACGAAGCGTTTTATGTAGCAACTAACCGAGATTTGCAGCCGTTTATTCAGAATGGAACTTTTAAAAATGGCTACCAGCATTTCATTCAATTCGGGGTAAAAGAAGGTCGTTTTGGAACATCTTTCTTTGAACCGGGATACTTATTCAATGTGTTTGAGACTATCAGCTCTGGAACCTTAAAAACTGGTCGGGAACATTACTTCAAGTTTGGGCAATTCGAGGCAAGCCGCGAGGCAACTTTTGTCGGAACTTCCGGTAATGACATCCTCACAGGTGTAGGGGTAGGGAAGGTCGAATTAATTGGAGTTGAAGTAGGTGTTATCTATCCCGGCCCCCGAAATTATGAAAGTGACGGCAGCAATGAATTCGATACTCTCACTGGCGGTAGCGGCCGTGATAAATTCGTGCTCGGTGACATTGTTGGCTTCAGGGGAGGAACCCTCTCATCCAGACAGTTCTACATCGGCCCAGGTTTTGCTACAATTCGGAACTTTACTCAAGGTCAGGATACCATCCAGACAGGGATTCCCTTAGATCAACTATTGGTGTTTTCAATCAACAATAATCGAGATTTAGCTATCCAAACGAATGGCTTTCCCGTCGTTGAGAATGGAGTTTTCATAGCCAGTCGCTTTGACACAATCGCTGTTGTTGAAGGTGGCGGCAATCTCAATTTGAATCTATTACCAGGATCTAGTGTTATTAGATCTTTGCTTGGGTAGAAATATCGAATATATTCAGAATTTTCTTTGGGATGCTGTCGGTGCGATCGCACTTTCCTCTGCCAACAACTCGCATTCCGCGATCGCACTTTACGTTCTCAAATAAACAACGATTAATTACGAAATCTTTATATAGCTTAAGTGAGATTTGACTGACACTTGGAAAAAATCACCCGATCAGGTAATTGTCTCAGTTTCCGACTATTGATAAATTGCATAAACAGCTCATTAAAGCCGCAATAAAAAAACATGGCTAGTTACGCAATTTTTGACGAACAATACTACCTTGCTCAATATCCTTGGGTCAAACCCGCCATTGATGCAGGAGTCATCAAATCTGGAAGAGAACACTTTGAAAAATTCGGTCAAGTCGGTGGCTTAACCAAAGTATCGCGGTATTTTGACGAAGCTACTTACCTTGCTGGCAACCCAGATATCGCTGCCTTAGTCCGCACCCCCAACAACCCAAATGCACCTTTTGCGACTGGCCTAGACCACTTTATCCAATATGGTTACGAAGAAGGTCGCACTCGCGTATCGCCTGAGTATGACGAAGCGTTTTATGTAGCAAATAACCGACAGTTGCAGCCATTTATTCAGAATGGAACTTTTAAAAACGGCTACCAGCATTTCATTCAATTCGGCATCAAAGACGGTCAGTTTGGGACTTCTTTTTTTGAAAAAGAATACTTAAATAAATACTCCGATGTTCAGTCGTTTGTCGAATCGGGAGCGTTGAAAACTGGTCGGGAACACTACTTCAATTTCGGCAAAAACGATCCAAGCCGCTCTGCGACTTTTATCGGAAGTTCCGGGAATGACATCATTACCGGTGCTGGGGTGGGGAATACCGAATTAATTGGAGTTGAAGTAGGTTTAGGTACAGGTGGTGCTTTTTCCATCCCCGGCCGAAATTATGAAAGTGAGGGCAGTAATGAATTCGATACTCTCACTGGCGGTAGCGGCCGCGATAAATTCGTACTCGGAGACGTTGTACAAGGTACTGGTGGTAAGGGATACAGTTCCCCAACAAAGTTATATATCGGGTCTGGTTTTGCTACAATTCGGAACTTTACCCAAGGTCAGGATAGCATTCAGCT
Organism: Microcoleus sp. S36b_A4; assembly: GCF_036700645.1. Classification (NCBI taxonomy): domain Bacteria; kingdom Bacillati; phylum Cyanobacteriota; class Cyanophyceae; order Oscillatoriales; family Microcoleaceae; genus Microcoleus; species Microcoleus sp. S36b_A4. Next base: position 15,923 of record NZ_JAUBPI010000009.1, read on the forward strand.
AGCAACAAGCGATATCCAACCTTCTTTAGATAAATTCTTGATATTTCCCATCAACAACAATCGAGATTTAGCTATCCAAACGAACGGCTTGTTCGTTTACTTTCCAGATGGAACTTCGGGAATTAGTAGCTTTGACACGATCGCTGTTATTGAAGGCGGCGGAAATCTCAAGTTGAATCTCTTACCAGAATCTAGAGGTTCTCTACCTCTACTTGGCTAGAAATCTCGAAGCTATTGGTAATTTGGCTGATTGCTGCTGAGAAGTGCGATCGCTCTTTCAAAAAAAGTGCGATCGCACTTTTGTGTTTGCCATCAAAATAATAACACAGGCTTAACAATAATTAACTTGATATACTGAGGCAGTAGAGTTAGTAATAGTGGGTCAAGTTTAACCGATAAGTAAGCAGACTAAGCTTGGAGCAAAATTTATGACTAATTATGACATTTTTGACGAACCATACTACCTGGCGCAATATCCTTGGGTGAAACCGGCTATTGATGCAGGAATTATAAAATCCGGCAGAGAGCACTTTGAAAAGTTCGGTCAAGCCAGCGGCCTGACCAAAGTATCGCGTTACTTTGACGAAGAAACCTATCTAGCTCAAAATCTAGATATTGCTCCCCTGCTTCGCACCCCAAACAATCCAAACGTGCCTTTTGCGTCTGGCATCGATCACTTTATTCAGTTGGGCTACGAACAGGGTCGCACCCGCGTGTCACCTGAATACAACGAAGAGTTTTATTTGGCAAATAACTCAGAGTTGCGATCGTTCGTTCAGAACGGAACGTTCAAATCAGGCTACCAGCATTTCATTCAATTCGGACTCAAAGACGGTCGTTTTGGGACTTCATTTTTTGAACCGGAATACTTAAAAGAAAACCCCGACATTGTGCCATTTGTCAACTCTGGAGCCTTGAAAACTGGTCGGGAACACTACTTCAATTTCGGGAAAAACGAGCCCAACCGATCCGCTACTTTTGTCGGAACTTCCGGCGATGACATCCTCACTGGTGTTGGTGTGGGGAATACCGAACTGATTGGAGTGGAAGTAGGTATCGATCCCCAAGGCAATCGGCAGTATGAAAGCTTTGGATTTTATGAATCTGATGTCCTGATCGGCGGCCCTGGGAGAGATACATTCGTACTCGGAGTTCCTGCTACCTCCGGTAATCCCACATCCCGTCAACTCTATGCGACTACCCCCGGTATAGTTAGAATTCGGAACTTTGATCAAGACAATGACAAGATCCAGTTGGCAGGAAGTCCCGATATCTACACAACAATGGGGGATGCTAACGAGTTCATAATCCTCAGCCCAAGATATGAAACAATTGGTATTATTGAGGGAGAAAATTTATCTTTTTCTACAACTCAGCCACAGGGAGACGGCACTTTCTACCTATTCCTTAAATAACCGGAACCTCGGTTATCTCTTTCTCGGTTAACATGGTAGGTGCGTTAATAACGCACCCTACTAAACTCAGATTATAGCAGTTGCCAAATTGCTGTCGATAGCGATCGAGTTGTTCTTCGGCTGGCTCAGCTTTTGCTTCGGTTGTCAAATACCGAGAACCGTGTTCATCGGGTCAGTCTCCAATAGTACCATGACAGAAAGTTGACAACTTTATTAATTAATTGTACGGTTCATAAACCAGGTTTCTAAATATAAAAATCATTAAATCCGTAGTATAAAAACATGGCTAACTACGCAATTTTTGACGAACCATACTACCGGGCGCAATATCCTTGGGTGAAGGCAGGTATTGATGCAGGAATTATAAAATCCGGCAGAGAACACTTTGAAAAGTTCGGTCAAGCCGGCGGTCTGACCAAAGTATCGCGTTACTTTGACGAAGAAACTTACCTTGAGGGAAATCCAGACCTTAAACCCTTTGTCCGCACTCCCAACAACCCAAACGCACCTTTTGCTTCAGGACTAGATCACTTTATCTAATACGGTTACGAACAGGAGTCGATCGCGCGTATCGCCAAATTATGACGAAGCATTTTATGTAGCAACTAACCGAGATTTGCCGTCGTTTATTGAGAATAACTTTAAAAGTGGCTACCAGCACTTTATTCAATTCGGCATCAGAGATAGACTGCTTGGTACTTCTTTCTTGGAAGCAGTATACTTGAATAGAAACTCTGACATTAGACCCTTGGTCTACTCTGGAGCTTTGACAACTGGTCGGGAACACTACTTCAATTTCGGAAAAAACGAGCCAAACAGGTCTGCTACTTTTATCGGAACTTCCGGCAATGACACCCTCACTGGTATAGTGGGGAATGTCGAATTAATTGGAGTAACAAGCTCTGCAGGCTTGAGTGCCGGAGTGTCTGGAAGTGACGGCAGCAACGAATTCGATACTCTGATTGGGGGACCCGGCGCCGATACATTCGTGTTAGCGCAGCCTGTATATAACAGTAGAGTGTTTGTGATTGGATATAAATCTTTCTACCTTGGACTGGGTTTTGCTACAATTCGGAAATTTACCCAAGGTCAGGATAGCATTCAGCTTACAGTGAATTCCTTCAATAATATCTTGATATTTCCGATCAACAACAATCGAGATTTAGCTATCCAAACGAACGGCTTGTCTGTCTCCCTTCCCGATGGAACTTCGGGAATTAGTAGATTTGACACGATCGCAGTTATTGAAGGTGGCGGAAATCTCAAGTTGAATTTATTACCACAATCTTCTTTTGGGGCACTTTTACTTGGATAGAAATATCGCAGCTATTCGGGATTTGTCTGATTGCTGCTGGGGAGTGCGATAATTAATTGTACCCTCCAGAAACCGGGTTTCTCCAATAAACCCGGTTTCTAAGTCTTTAATGGCGATCGCGCGCTAGCTTCAAAACCTCAACCGCATCTTTGTGACCCTCCGAAGACGCCCAAATTAACGCAGTCCAAGTATTATTATCATACGCTTTGATATCAGCTCCTTTATCGATTAAAAATTCCACAACTGGAGTGCGCCCGCTGCCTGCAGCACTCATCAAAGCCGTCAAACCAAAATTAGTTTTAGCATTCACATCCGCCCCCGCCTCCAGCAAAAGCTGTACAATCTCCGTATGTCCGGCAGCAGCGGCACTCATTAACGGCGTCCACCCGTCATTATCCTGACTGTTGGGCCCGGCACCTGCAGCCAGCAATTTTTTGACGATCGCCGAATTGCCAGCCTCAGCCGCAGTCGTCAAAGCAGTCGCACCTTCCTCATCTTTGGCATTGATATCTGCACACTGTTCGATCGCACTTTCTACAGCCACAAGATCACTCGTCTTGACGGCATTAATTAAATCTGTCATAAAATCTCCGTTGCATCCTTTCAAATTTTAAATCCTATGGCAGTAGATATTTTAATCCTCTCCAACGGCCCCGGAGAATTGGCAACTTGGGTGCGTCCCGCCGTGCAAGCTTTGCGCGAGCAGTTGGGAAACGCGGGTACTCAAGCCCGCATCTCTGTGGTGCTGTCCCCCTGTCCGCACGCCACGGGGAAAGAAGCGCAATTCGCATCTTCCTACCCAGAAGTTGACAGAGTGCAAGCACCGGAGCATTTTTTTCCATTCTTATTGTCGGGCAAAACTGCTGAAAATTGGGATTGGTATGAAACAGGAGTTGTTTTGTTTTTAGGTGGCGATCAATTTTTTACGGTTGTTATTGGCAAAAGGCTAAAATATCGCACTGTTATTTATGCTGAATGGGACGCGCGGTGGTATCGATGGATTGATAAATTTGCGGTGATGAAACCACAAATTTTTGGTAAAATTCCCCAAAAATATGCTAATAAATTTACAGTTGTCGGAGATTTGATCGCAGAAGTAGGTAATCGAAAATCGGACGCCAAAGATGGGGCAGTACCCCTACAGAAAATAGAATTAATTGGATTGTTGCCCGGTTCTAAAGCTGCGAAATTAGCTTTAGGTGTACCGTTATGTTTGTCGATCGCCCAATCCATCCACCACATCCGCCCTGAAACTCGCTTTGTTATTCCCGTTGCTCCTACCATAGATGTGCAAACTCTAGCAGGTTTTGCCGACCCTGAACAAAATCCTTACCTGCATTTATTTGAGAACGCTAGCGCCGAACTTCATTTAACAGAACGGCCGTTTTTGCAGACAGCAAATGGTTTACAAATAGAACTTTGGACGCAGACACCCGCTTACGATTTGCTATCAGAATGCAGCCTGTGTTTAACTACTGTGGGAGCGAATACTGCGGAATTAGGTTCGTTAGCCGTACCGATGATTGTTTTGATTCCGACGCAGCAATTGGATGCGATGAAAGCTTGGGATGGTTTGCCGGGATTGCTGGCAAGTTTGCCGTTAGTCGGTTCAGTTTTTGCGACGGTGATTAATTGGCTAATCTGGCAATTGGGAAAGGGAAAGCTTTATGCTTGGCCGAATATTTGGGCACAGGAGGAGATTGTGCCGGAGTTAATTGGCAAGCTGGAACCGGAAGTAATTGCTCAATTGGCGATCGACTATCTGAGCCATCCTGAAAAATTAGCACAGATGGGCGATCGATTGCGTGCGGTTCGAGGAGAATCGGGGGCGGCGAAAAAAATTGCTGAATTGGTTTGTGAAGAACTTGAGGTGCAATCTAATTGTCATAAGAATTAGATTTTTTTATTTTTAACCGCACAGGAACGCGGATGAACGCTGATTTAATCCAGATTAATTGGTAAAAACAGGCAAAAGAAAGTTTATTTTCTCTTGCCTGTTTATTATCCAAAAACTGGATTTGCTTTCAAGTTAAGCTCGATCGTGCTTAGCAATCACCCAAACAGCGTGAATGATGCCGGGAATAAAGCCCAAAAACGTGAGAACCAGGTTGATCCAAAAATCAGTACCGATGCCAACCGTCAAAAATACGCCCAGCGGGGGAAGAAAAATGGCAGCGACTATGCGAATTAAATTGTTCATCTCAGTTACTCCAACCTACATTTCTCTTTCAATTTAACTTCACTGACCAACCGAACCTTTCCCGAAAAACTTAGGCGGTGCTGCCATAGTGTAAACTTCGGTTTCAGCGGCGATTACCTGCCGTAAGTGACCGGGAAGCTGCATCAACCCCAACAGTGTAATCCCGTCGAACATCCGCAACCCGCCAGTTGTTTTCTCGGCGAGTAATTTGTCAGTAACTTCGGGATCTGGTCGCGTATTTATTTCTTGATTAGAAGCTATCGCAAAACCCCAAGGAGCTCCATAAGTAGAAATAAAGCTGGTGCAGGATTGAACATTGGAGAAAACAGATTTCAGGGTATTTACAATGCGAGCGTGCATTTTCATTTCTGCGGGAGAAACGGGGCCCGCTTGCACTACGAAATATCCGTTAGGTGACATTACGCTGCGAACTTTCTCAAAATACTCTTTGGTAAACAACTGGAAAGATGGGCCTTCTTCAATGGGATCGGACAAGTCAGAAATGACAATATCCCAATCATTGTCAGTTTTATCTAAATAGTCCAAAGCATCGCCAATTACTACTTCGCAGCGGGGGTCGTCAAAGGCGTTTTGGTGCATTTCTGGGAGGTGTTCGCGGCAAGCTTCTACTACTTCGCCGTCAATGTCGATCATCACGACTTTTTCAACTGTTTTCCAGCGCAGCACTTCTCTAATTGTAGCTCCTTCTCCGCCGCCGAGAACGAGGACTTTTTTGGGGCTACCGTGACAAATCATGGCTGGGTGTACCAAGGGTTCGTGGTACAGAAACTCGTCGCCTGTACAAGATTGCCACTTACCGTCCAAAACTAAGCCTTTGCCGTAAGTACCGGTCTGAACTACGTACATTTCTTGATAGGCTGTTTTCTTGTAAGCAAGCACCGCGATGACGCCATGAACGTAAATATCCCAGGGGGTAATGTACTCGCTCATCCAAAAGTCTGCACGAACTTCGCTACCTGACATCAATTACTCTCCAAATATAAACTGCTGTGTCGATGTTGTCACAAGTAGTAGTTCTTAACACAAAATGGTGCGGGTGTGTGAGTACGATCGACACATTAAAGTGAGATTTCGGAGGAATGGTATAGTGTGATTGCGTTCTGGGAACTCGCAAGTGGCTTGGTACTTGAGATTGCTTGTGGGCGATCGCGCGCCCAGTCGATCGCACTTTTCCCATCGCCCCCGGTCGATCGCACTCACATTTTATATTTTCGCTTTGCATTGCCAGCGGGTTTTGTACAAAGGTTGTCTGAATCGGGCAATTTTTCGCGCTGGGCCGGCCTTTATAAGTTTGCGATCGGCCTGCTTATTTATCAATAATCCGATAAAAACCCCGCCAATGTGAGAGCATGGAATAAAAATAGCGATCTGTTTTAACCAGATTTGTTATTAATAACTTGACAATTTGAATGTATCTTAGATAAAATTTTTCAATCCACCAATACGAATGGAATGTTAGTTTTGTTTGACAAGAATGCAGGCTCTATGTGCGACGAATTTATAACTAAGTAAAGGTTACAACTAAATTCTGTAATAAAAACGCTCTTACACTATTTTTTTTTTTCAAAAAAATAGCCTATGGAACCAACAGACTGGGAAAAAATAATCAAAAAGCTGGAAAATGAAAATCTAATTTTGCGGAAAAAACTAGAAAATTCGGAAGCCGAACGCAGCCAATCAGAAGCCCTTAATAAAAAAAAAGAATCTTTGTTAAAAATACTAAGTGAGGATTCGAGAGATTCAGAAAAAAAATTAAAAGCAAGAATATCTACACTAGAAAAAGCTCTGAACAACCAGCAAACTATGCAGCTCAAATTAATCGAAGCCGAAAAAATGTCGGCTTTGGGCATTTTGGTAGCTGGGATCGCCCACGAAATAAACAATCCAGTTAACTTCATCTATGGCAATATTACCTATGTCAATGACTACGCAGGCGACATTTTAAAATTGCTCGCAATGTACCAGGATCGGTATCCCGAAACAGATGCAGAGATTGAAGATTTTTTGGAAAAAATTGACATCGACTTTCTGCGCGAAGATTTGTTAAAAACTATTTCGTCAATGAAAGTTGGCTCCGAGCGTATCCGCGAAATTGTGCTAACTTTACGCAACTTTGCACGGGTAGATGAAGCTGAAAAAAAACCAGTTAATATTCACGAAGGCATTGAGAGCACCTTGTTAATTTTGCAGCACTTAACTAAAGAAAAATCAGGTATTTCCGCTATAAAATTCCTTAAAAATTATGGCTCTTTGCCCAAGAGCGAGTGTTATGCTGGGCAATTAAATCAGGTGTTTATGAACATAATTAATAATGCTATTGATGCCCTGCGGGAGCGAGAGCAAAAGTCTTCACGGGAGGAGATAGAAGCCAACCCTCTCCAGATGACCATTACTACTTCTATTATTTGCGAAAATTGGGCAAGAATTAGCATCAAAGATAATGGTTGCGGGATGAGTAAAGCTGTAAAATCGAAAATTTTCGATCCGTTTTTTACCACCAAATCAGTTGGTCACGGGACGGGTTTGGGGCTGTCCATTAGCTATCAAATTATTGTGGACAAACACGGCGGGAGATTGGAGTGTATCTCCGCAATTGGAGAAGGGACTGAATTGGTGATCGAGATTCCGATCGCCAAATCCAGCAGCTAAGATCGATCGATCGAGCTAAACTGAGGGATAATGAAAACTCCCTTTGACCGCGGCTCCTCCTAGTTTGATGTGCAACCCTATGTCTACTGTCACTTTTGGTTTGTCAACCCCTATAGCGGCAGAGGCCGGGGCATCCTACGGCAGCAGCGAACCGCCACAGCGCCCCACCGTGCGGGCAGAGTGGATCGAGGTATTGGTGGACTCTCCTTTCAGGGTTGCGGGCGACTCCCCAGGGGAGGAAAATAAGTTATTTACCTATCGTTTACCTGCGGAACTTACCGTGCAACCAGGGGATATTTTGAGTGTACCCTTTGGCAGTCAACAGGTAGGGGCGATCGCGATTCGGTTCATTTCTCAACTGCCGCCCGACTTAGATCCCACAAGGGTTAAAGAGGTCGAAGATGTTGTCAGTGCGGGTTTTTTCCCACCTACTTACTGGGAATTGCTCGATCGCACTGCCACCTATTATTGCACACCTTTAATTCAAGTAATTAGAGCCTCACTGCCGCCCGGTTTGTTAAGCCGTTCCGTGCGCCGAATTCGCTTAATTAAAGACGCAATTTCTCCGAATGCCGAAACATTTCTCAATCCCGCCGCGAGTCAAATTTTGCAATTGCTGCAAGCTCAAAAAAACGGCGATTACACTTGGCAATACCTCCAGCGCCAAGTTAAGGGAAGTTATCGAGGATTGAAAGATTTATTGAAACGCGGTTGGGTAGAAAGTTATTTAGAACCGCCCCATCCTCCCAAACCACAACTAAAACCGGCAGTGACATTAATTGCTAGTGCGTTTGTCACAGATTTAACCAAGCGGCAACAAGAAGTATTGGAAGTTTTGCGGCGCGGCGGCGGTGAAATGTGGATGAACGATTTGCTGAGAATTTGCAGTGCGAGTTCTTCGGTTGTCAAAGCTTTAGAACAAAAAGGTAGCGTTGTAATTGACCAAAGGGAAGTGCTCAGGGGCGATCGCGGAATTTCTCAATTGCCCGATGCACCGAAAACTTTAACTCATTTTCAAGCTCAAGCCTTAGCGTTTATTAACTCTTTTTCGGGATTTCGTCAAGTGCTGCTGCACGGGGTTACAGGTTCCGGGAAAACGGAAGTGTATTTGCAGGCGATCGCCCCAATCTTAGCCAGCGGCAAATCCGCCCTCGTACTCGTTCCCGAAATCGGCCTTACACCGCAACTTACAGACAGATTCCGCGCCCGTTTTGGCGAGCAAATTTGCGTGTACCACAGCGCCCTATCCGACGGCGAACGTTACGATACATGGCGTCAGATGCTGACTGGAACACCGCAAATTGTCATCGGCACGCGATCGGCCATTTTCGCACCTTTACCTCACCTCGGCTTAATTATCCTCGATGAAGAACACGACAGCAGCTTCAAACAAGACCAACCAGCGCCGTGCTACCACGCCCGCACCGTTGCCAAATGGCGCGCCGAATTAGAAAATTGTCCCTTAATTTTAGGTTCCGCAACGCCAGCTTTAGAGACTTTTGTCGGGACGCGCCGAGATTATTACTCGTTACCAAATATCCATTATTTATCATTGCCCGATCGCATTTATTCCCGCCCGATGCCGCCCGTGGAAATAGTCGATATGCGCCAAGAATTGCGGCAAGGGAATCGCTCAATTTTTAGTGCTTCCCTGCAAAATGCCTTGGAACAATTGCAAGCCAGACAACAGCAAGGTATCCTGTTTATTCACAGAAGAGGACACAGTACCTTTGTGTCTTGCCGGAGTTGCGGCTATGTGATGGAATGCCCGAATTGCGATGTTTCTCTGTCTTATCACCACGTAGGCGAAGCAACAGCAGAAATATTGCGCTGTCACTACTGCAACCACACGGAACGACACCCCCAAAACTGCCCGGAATGCCGTTCTCCCTACTTCAAAAACTTTGGTAGTGGCACTCAGCGAGTAGAACAGGAATTAACCCGATTATTTCCCCAATTGCGGGCAATTCGGTTTGACAGCGATACGACTAGAAATAAGGGCGACCACCGCAGACTGTTAACGCAATTTGCTAATGGGGAAGCTGACATTTTGTTGGGTACGCAAATGCTGACGAAAGGGTTAGATTTAGCTGGAGTCACATTGGTGGGAGTTGTGTCTGCTGACGGGTTGCTAAACTTATCCGATTATCGGGCAAGCGAACGAGCTTTTCAAACATTAACTCAAGTCGCCGGCCGTGCGGGCAGAGGAGACGATCCGGGGCGGGTAATTATTCAAACTTACACTCCCGAACACCGGGTTATTCAAGCAGTTAGGCGGCACGAATATGCGGGTTTTGTGGAAACAGAATTAGCAGAAAGAGCGGCGCTGAATTATCCACCTTCGGGGCGGCTGGTATTGTTGCGATTGAGCAGTGTAGATGCGGCGGAAGTTGCGGTGACGGCGGTACAATTGGCGTCTGTTTGTCAGGAGTATATTGAGCGATTGTCTGTACCGGGGTGTGAGTTGTTGGGGCCTGCACCTGCGGCGATTATGCGGGTGGCAAATCGCTATCGCTGGCAGATTTTGCTGAAGTTGCCTTTGGATGAGTCGGTGGATTTGTCGGATTTGATCGGGTTGCGCGATCGCACCCCGCGTTCTGTTAGTTTAACTATTGATGTCGATCCTTTGAATTTTGGTTAAAAAATTTGATGGGCTGTGTTGTAATTTAGTTGGTAGGAAAAAATAGAATACCCATATCCCCGACTCCTTTAATAAGTCGGGGATATAACAGCGAGAGCGTTTTACGTTTACAGTCCTGGACGCACTTACTCTATATGTAGGGTGCTTATGGGCGCACCTTACCGCTATGGGTAGTGTGTAAAGCCAATTTTTGCGTAAGTCCTGGTTTAATTAGAGTGACCTACTTATCTTTAGCGACTCCTGCTACTGCTAGCAAATCAGAAAGGTCTTGGAATTCTGGTTTGACTAAGCCTAATTGCTCCCGCAAATAGACAATTAATTGATTCGGAGGAATTTCTTTAAGATATTGTTCTAAAAGGTCAGCTAATTCTTTTGGTAGCTCAATAGTTTGTTTCCTCAGTGAGCTTTGGCTGTCAACCGCAGACAAAATATCTTGATAACACGCACGCGCAGACTCATCATTTAGGATGCGATAGTGGATAATTTTCGTCCATTCCGGTGCGGAAACGATTAATTGCGGAACCGCATTAATAAATGCTTGAAGTTGCTTTTTTACGTCAAAAGACTCTAAAAAATGGATGAGACTAAACATGACTTCCGGGTGCTGACATTTGTCATCTAAGACTAAATGCAGTTCTCTCAGATCTTCTATAGGTGGATTTTTGGCAAGTTCGGCTAGAGCATTCTCAAATGCAGCGACTTCCTCATCGGAACGCATCAACTTATTAGTTTTCAAAACGCTAATTAATGAATTATGGCTCATTTTCAAACCCTCCATTTATCGAATGCACCTTGCCACGCTGACTTGTTTTGCTGAATGACTTGCTGTAAACCCCGCTTAATTTCTGGGGTGTAAAGTCCTTGACAGCGATAAATCGCTCGCACATCCCAAACTTCACGAGCGAGAGCCTGTCTTGGTAATATATTTAAGTTAGGCGATTGTCCATAGGATAGCGTTTCTCTGTGGCGACCGCCCATTCCTGGTGACAAATGCTCCATCATCATTGCTATCCCTTTGTTTCTCGTGTAAGCAGGCACTTTTGCTTCCATAAACGCATTTGATGGTATGTGATGTGGCGTCAGGTTATCGCCTCTACATCCTGTTTTGAGTAATTCACTATAAGTACCGACAGCACCCTCACCCGAAAGTAATGAATTTGGCATAATCGGGGTTAATTCTGTAATAAGTTCGTAGTAAGGACTTTAGTCCTTAAATCCGAGTTGGAAAAGACTGAAGTCCTTACTACAAACCAATGCGTCAAGCCGGTTGCTTTAAGGCAAATCCGTGCTCCCCATCAGATAAAGGTCGCACTCCCGGGCCACGCCGCGCCCTTCGTTAATCGCCCAAACCACCAAACTTTGTCCCCGGCGACAGTCCCCAGCCGCGAAAACTCCCGGAATGCTGGTTGTATATTTTTCGTGCTCGGCTTTCACGTTGCTGCGGGCGTCCCGTTCCAATCCCAAGTCATCCAGCAAGGGCTGTTCCGGGCCGAGGAAGCCCATCGCCAGCAACACAAGCTGTGCCGGCAACACTTTTTCCGTGCCCGGGATGTGATTCGGAATAAACTGCCCTTTCTCGTTTTTCGCCCACTCCACCTCAACGGTGTGCACAGCTTTGACATTGCCGTTTTCGTCGCCCTCGAACTTTGTCGCCGTGGTGAGATAGCCGCGGGGGTCGTCGCCGAATTTGGCTGCGGCTTCTTCTTGGCCGTAGTCGAGGCGGTAGACTTTTGGCCATTCGGGCCAGGGATTGTTGGCCGCGCGTTCCGAGGGCGGTTTGGGCAGGATTTCAAGCTGTACGAGGCTTTGGCAGCCGTGGCGAATGGAGGTGCCCACGCAGTCGGTGCCGGTGTCGCCGCCACCGATGATCACGATATCTTTGCCTTCGGCGGAGATGAAGTTATCGTTGGTGCTCTTGTCTAAAACTGCCTTGGTGTTGGCTGTCAGGAAGTCCATTGCGAAGTGGATGCCTTTTAATTCCCGGCCGGGGATGCCCAAGTCGCGTGGTTTGGTGGCGCCGGTACAGAGCACAACGGAGTCGTATTCTTTTAGCAGTTGTTCTGCTGGCAAGTCTTTGCCGACTTCGGTGTTGCAGACGAATGTCACGCCTTCGTCTTCTAGGACTTTCAGGCGGCGCATCACGACTTGTTCTTTGTCTAGCTTCATGTTGGGGATGCCATACATTAGCAGGCCGCCTGGTCGATCGGCTCTTTCGTATACTGTTACCCAATGACCGGCTTTGTTGAGTTGCGCGGCGGCGGACAAACCGGCGGGCCCGGAACCGATGACGGCGATTTTTTTGCCGGTGCGTTTGGCTGGCGGTTCGGCAGTAACCCAGCCTTCATCCCAGCCTTTATCGATAATTGCGGCTTCGATGTTTTTAATCGTGACTGGCGGGTTGTTGATGCCGAGCACGCAAGCGCCTTCGCAGGGGGCGGGACAGACGCGGCCGGTGAATTCCGGGAAGTTGTTGGTTTTGTGGAGTCTGTCTAGGGCTTCTTTCCAGAGTCCGCGATATACGAGGTCGTTCCATTCGGGGATGAGGTTGTTAATGGGGCAGCCGCTTGCCATGCCGCTGATAATTGTGCCCGTGTGGCAAAACGGAATGCCGCAGTCCATGCAGCGCGCGCCTTGGGTGCGGAGTTTGTCCTCTTCCATCGGCAGGTGAAATTCGTCCCAGTTGTGGACTCTCTCGACTGGTGAGAGTTCGGAGGGCAATTCGCGCAAGAATTCGATAAAGCCTGTTGGTTTTCCCATAGTGGTGTTCTGGTTAGAATTTACTATTCTGGTAGTTTGTCAAAGCTGAAGCCTGTATGCTTATGAACTAACTATTGTCATATAAATTGTGGGCGATCGCACCTCAGATTGAGCAATTTGTACATGAAATCTTTAATATCGCCGGGAGTCGGGGAATTGTCGGCAGCGGTAAAATATAAATAGATGGACAGCAAAGAAACCGGGTTTTTTACGGGGATTAAAGGTTTTAAAGGTTATGAGGCTGTATTTGCGTCCATCAAACCCGGTTTCTACGTAATTTCAGCATTGGCTTATTCTCCGACGATCGCACGGCTACAGCCACATCTGGAAACCCTCGCGGGTTAACTCAGACGCCTTGCCAGCGTCAACTTTCAAGGGCCGTCCCCATCAGCAGGGCTCGAAATACAATACAAAAAGTTACAGGCCTTGCCAAATATTAATTTCAGGATATACTACTGTAAATCGGTCAGATATATGGAGTTAATACCATCAACTCCTAAAATAGGTACACAAAGTCATGAGCATTACAATTGAGAACGTATCGAAACACTTCGGCTCCTTCCACGCCATTGACAACGTGAGTTTGAAAATAAAAAACGGCTCTCTAGTCGCGCTTTTAGGGCCTTCTGGTTCGGGGAAATCGACTCTGCTGAGGATGATTGCGGGACTCGAACCGCCGGATAGCGGTCAGATTTACCTGATCGGGGAGGATGCTACCCAGCAGTCGGTGCAGGAACGGCATATTGGTTTTGTGTTTCAGCACTATGCTTTGTTCAAACACATGAGTATTCGGAAAAATATTGCTTTTGCGATGGAAATTCGCAAAGTTCCTAAAGACTCTATTCGCAGGCGGGTGGATGAACTTTTGGATTTAGTGCAGTTGACAGGTTTGGGCGATCGCTATCCTTCGCAACTTTCCGGGGGCCAGCGGCAGCGGGTTGCTTTGGCAAGAGCTCTCGCAGTTCAACCGAAAGTGCTGCTGCTAGACGAACCTTTTGGAGCATTAGATGCTAAAGTCCGCAAAGAATTGCGATCGTGGCTGCACAACCTTCACAAAGAAGTTAATATCACCACAGTTTTTGTGACTCACGACCAAGAAGAAGCTATGGAAGTAGCCGATGAAATTGTGGTGATGAACAAAGGTAGAGTCGAACAAGTTGGCTCTCCTGCTGAAATTTATGACAAACCGGCATCAGCTTTTGTGATGAGTTTTATTGGGCCGGTCAATGTGCTGTCGAATGCTGCGGGTTTGTTCGCCAGCAACGGCACAACGGCTCACAAGAACGGAGCAGCTCATTCTGAAGTAGTATTTTTGCGCCCCCACGATGTGGAAATTCAAACTAAGCCACAGTCGGGTTTTGCATTAGCAAAAGTCAGCCGCATCATTCATTTAGGGCGGGAAATACAAACCGAGTTAGTGTTAGAATCTGAGCAGGTAGTAACAGCTTACGTGAGTCGCGAGCGCTTCGATTCTCTACAGTTAACGCGAGATCAGCAGGTTTACGTCAAGCCCAAACACGCGATGACTTTCCCTGTTTATTCAATTTAAATCAGCGGCTGCATCTTACTCAAAATACTATCGGGGAGCTTCTACAAAACACTGCTGCCACATCGTTACCAGGCTCGTGCCTGGTAAAGCTGTCTCATGGCTCTAAATCGGAGATAGAGCCTCCTGAAATTCATTCCCAGGCAGAGCCTGGGAACGAGAAAAAGAGAAAAAAGAGAAATCTCAGGCAGAGCCTGGGACGGAGAACTAGAAACAAGATAGGTGAAGAATATGACTGCTAACAAATTCTTGAATTTAGCAACTAGCACTTTACTTGCTTATCGCCGTTACATCCAGGCAGGATTAACACTTTGTGCAGGATTGGGATTGTCTGCGATCGCCTCTTCAGTTGCGTACAATTGGGAATACAAATCCATGCAAGTCGAACTGCAAGACCGGCTGGACAAAATAGCTACAGACATTCAGAGGGATGTTAGCGGCAATTTAGAAATAATTCGGGCTGCTGGAGCATTTTACAGCGTATTTGACGGCGTTAAAAAACCAGAAATGAAGACATTTGTTGGTCCTGCCCTCTACCGGCATCCGAGCCTGAAGGCGATCGCTTGGCTGCCCCGTGTTTCTTACTCTCCCGAATTCCTAACAGATGAAATAGATTTAGGTTTAGATTTAAAAGCCAATCGGGTAGCGTTAGAAAACGCCACAAAAAGACAAGAAATTACCGCGACTGATCGCCAAAAATGGTCTTCCCAAAATCAACCCACCGTCTTCGTCTTCATGCCAATTTTTACTCAAAGTTCTGCTGACGATGGCGCAGAATTGCCGCCAAATTTACCTGATCGCTCACCAGAAAATTTGAAAGGTTTTACTTTTGGCGTTTTGCTGGTTGATGCGATTGTCAAATCGGCTTTACAGGAAACTAACCTCAACTTTGTTAACGTTTATCTTCAAGATGCCATGGCTCCTGAAACCGAAAAATTTCTTGCTTTTTATGAAGCCAAGACAAAAAGGATAATTACCGATGAAAACATTAAAAATAACATCCAAATTGGGGAAAGAGCTTACTGCCCGGACGGCAGCAGTTGCACCCGCATTCTCAATATTGAAAATCGCAGGTGGTTGCTGCAATTACGGCTAACACCAGAGTACATTAATCCTCTAAAATTTTGGCGTTCTTTGACTGTTTTGATTTTGGGGATAATCTTAACTTTGGTGGCGACACTTTATCTCATGAGCTTGTTAAATTATACCGAAAAAATTGAAAAAATAGCAGCAGAACGCACGGCTAAATCTAAACAACTAGAGCAAACTTTGCAAGAGTTGCAACAAACTCAAGCTCAACTGATTCAGCAGGAGAAAATGTCTAGTTTGGGTTTATTAGTTGCTGGTGTCGCCCACGAAGTCAACAATCCTATAAATTTCATTTATGGCAATATCCACCACGTCAGGGCATATAGTAGCGATTTGTTAGAGTTGGTAAAACTTTACCAAAAACACTCTTTATACCCTCAGTCGGAAATTTCAGAATATTTACAAAATATTGACTTTGACTTTCTCAGCAAAGATTTGCCCCAACTGTTGTCTTCGATGAAAATAGGAGCCGATCGCATTGTTCAAATTGTTCAATCTTTGCGGAACTTCTCTCGCTTAGACGAAAGCGAAATGAAACCTGTCAATATCCATGAAGGCATTGACAGCACTCTGCTAATTCTGCAAAGTCGCCTGAAAGCTACAGCCGATCGCCCGGCGATCGAGATTATTAAAAACTACAGCCATTTACCTTTAGTAGAGTGCTATGCCGGACAATTAAATCAGGTGTTTATGAATATTCTGGCTAATGCGATCGACGCCCTTGAGAGTTACAACCTCGATCGCGGGCCCACAGCAGCGAAAGCCAATCCGATCGCGATCGCCATAACCACAGAATATTCGATCCCCGACAAAATAATTGTGCGGATATCTGACAACGGCCCCGGTATGGCAGAAAATGTCAAAAAACGGCTGTTCGACCCCTTCTTTACGACGAAACCGGTCGGAAAAGGGACAGGATTGGGACTGTCCATCAGCTATAAAATTGTCGTAGAAAAGCACAAAGGTACGCTGCGCTGCGATTCGACACCGGGATTGGGGACGGAATTCTCGATCGAGATTCCGCTGCGACAAGAAGTCAGACAAGCACTACCGTTTGTTTCGCGGAAAATATCGGAGGCAGCTTAGAAGGGGCTGGGAAAGGAAAATTTTTTTCTCATTAACTACTGTAATTCGGTCGGATTACAGTATTATATGTAATAATGCCAAAACCAATACTGCTTTAAGCAGCTTAAACCGTCGGCACTGCCGATACTGTATAACCCAAGCACGGCGAGACTAAATATGTTCAGTGACTTGCAAATTATTTACGAACGCGACCCCGCGGCGCGCAACTGGCTGGAAGTATTATTTTGCTATCCCGGACTGCAAGCACTTTTTTTGCACCGGATAGCAAACTGGCTTTATTCGGCTGGCCTGCCGTTTATACCGCGCTTGATTTCCCAAATGAGTCGCTTTTTAACAGGTATTGAGATTCACCCAGGAGCAAAAATTGGTAGGGGGGTGTTTATCGACCACGGTATGGGGGTGGTCATTGGCGAAACGGCGATCGTTGGAGATTATGCTGTAATTTATCAAGGAGCGACCATTGGCGGCACGGGTAAAGAAATAGGAAAACGGCATCCAACGCTGGGAGAAAATGTAGTGGTAGGAGCAGGTGCTAAAGTTTTAGGCAATATTCAAATTGGCAATAATGTTCGGATTGGTGCGGGTTCGGTAGTGCTGCGGGATGTCCCTAGCGATTGCACAGTTGTGGGAATCCCCGGCCGCATCATCTCTCGGAAAAAGCAGGTGGAAGATGCTCAAAATTCTCAAGGTCTACCGGATTTGGAAGCTCAAGCGATTCGAGCTTTGTTCGATAGAATTAAGAATTTAGAAGAGCAGGTTGCTTTTTTGAAATCTCAATTATCTCCGCTAACAACAACTGGATCAGAGCAAAAAGAGGCAGAAAAACATGAATTATTTATGTATTCTAATTTATTTATTACAGATTTTTTAGACGGTGCAGGAATCTAGTTAAATTTCAATTTATATAGATTTTTTCCGACAAGACTATCCTGCTACCCTGGTACAAACTAACTTTAATTTATTCAGTAACTGGCTATGACTATTGCTTCTCTCTCCACTAAAACATTTGATGAAACGAGCAGACATATATTCTCTCGCCGCTCGCACTTGCCGAACAGAAGCAATGCTTTGTGGCGAATTGAAACTGGAGTAGTGCGAACTGTAACGTGGCTTGAAGATGGCACAATTATCACCTTGGGATTGTGGGGGCCTGGTGATACGATCGGCAAACCGATATCAAAATGCGATCCTTTTCAAATTGAATGCCTCACTAAAGTCGAGGCAATTCTATTATCTGGCGATCGCTGGCTCAATAAAGATATTTTGCTCACTCACATTCAGCAGGCTGAAGCTTTTATGGTAATGCGAGGTTACAAAAGAGTTGATTTTATGCTCTATCAACTATTAACTTGGCTGGCTAAGAGGTTTGGTTCTGAGGTAGAGCAAGGACATCTGATAGATATGATTTTAACGCATCAGGACATTGCAGAAATCATCGGCACAAGTCGCGTAACAGTCACTCGCACCCTCGGTCATTTTGAGCAGCAAGGCTTGATAGATCGTCTGCCACTCCACCGGATTATTCTGCAACCTTCCGAGGTGTGGCACTACGAAATCTAAGGGTAGAATCAATGTCTCGCACGCGCGTGCGAAGCTATTCCGAAGGGAATCGCCCCAAAATTCCTGTATCCTTCGCTACTAAAAAAAACTATTGACTTTCTGAGACTGTCTGTGCAACAATCAACAGCTATACCTATAATATACGGTAAATCAATCAACTTTAAGGTGATTACTGGAGAGAGCGATCGACTCTCTAGCAGCGAGGAGCTTTTTGTGCTTTTCGACAGAGACAATACAAGAGGAAAGAAAATGAAAACTAAATCCCTGAAAGCTCGATTTAAAAGAAACAAAATAGGGGCATTAATTGCCGTCCTAGCGGTGCTGGCGATCGCAATTCCTCTGTTCCCATTTTTCCAAACCCAAGCAGCGGAATCAAAAAGTAAAATTCAATTCGTTTCCCCCGCGTGGGTTGCCCAAAACGCCAGCGACAAAAACCTGCGAATTCTCGATGTCCGTACCAATCCAATGGACTACTTTATCGGGCATCTTCCCAACGCAGTCAACATCGCCGACAACACCTTGCGCGGGCCGGACAGTGGTTTGCCAGTACAGTATCTAACGCCGGATAAACTGGGGCAATTACTGTCGCGGGCAGGAGTAACAGACAACAGCCGCGTCTTAGTTTATTCCGACGGCAGAGACATTCTCGGCGCGACAATGGTTGCTTACGTATTGGAGCGATTGGGACACTCGGACATCGCAGTTATCGACGGAGGTTATGCGGGTTACAAAGCAGCTCAAACTGTGACGAAAGAGTTTCCAAAATACGCGGCTGGTACACTGACTGTGCGCGACAACAAATCAATTCGTGTTACCCTAGATGAAGTCAAAAATTTAATTGGCAAAGCAGGCGTCACATTCATCGATCCCAGACCGGAAAAACTATTTCAAGGGGAAGAAAAAATCTGGACGCGCAACGGACACATTCCCGGCGCTCGCAACCTTCCCTGGCCGACTTTTACCGATGCTGAAAACCCTCACAAGTTGAAGTCTCTCGACGAAATCAAGCAGATTTTGGCAGCTAAAAAGATCGATCGCAACAGCGACATCATCGTTACTTGCAGTACGGGGCGGGAAGCAACGCTGCAATATGTAGTTTTGAAACACTTGCTGAACTATCCGAAAGTCAGAATCTACGAAGGTTCTTGGACTGAATACAGTCAGACTAATTTACCTGTAGAAACTGGTCCGGAACAAGCAGTGTAGAAAACAAATCTGTAGTTAACAGCAATTTTGGCTAAAAATTGACCGAAGAGGTAGAATGAAAACAGCAATTATCTCGATATCAATGCTCGGAATAATCAGCTCGATGGGCTTGGGTTTATCAACAATAGCTGAGCACCGACAAGCAGATAATTCCGTTGCTTGCACTCCTAGCGAACAACCCGATGAAAAATCGGAGACTTCGCCGCGAAACACTTAGCGCTAAAATGGAGGCTCTGCCTCGCTTTACAGTTGTTTCTCGAGTCAAGTATCTTATTGTGAATAACACCGCAGAAATTGCTTTTTCACCCCTGACAAAAACTTCGCCACCCCGATCGCAGCGTCCGATCTTAGCTCTGATACTGACGCTATTTGCTGCTGGTGCGGCCGGTTTGAGCGCCTACGGCTGGCGGCAGAGCGTTTTATTTCTGATTGGAGGCTTGCTGGGCGCGAGTTTGTATCATGCAAGTTTTGGCTTTGCTTCTGCTTACCGCAAATTATTTGCCGATCGCGATATTACAGGTGTTTTAGCGCACTTGTTGATGTTAGGAATTGCTACTGTACTTTTTGCTCCCGTACTTGCATCAGGAGAGGCATTCGGACACAAAATAGCCGGGGCTGTTGCGCCTGTTGGCTGGCAAAATGCGATCGGCGCTTTTCTATTCGGAATTGGAATGCAATTGGGCAGCGGCTGCGCTTGCGGCACGCTTTGGACAATTGGCGGCGGCAGCACGTCAATGCTGTTAACGCTGCTGACTTTTTGCATCGGTTCTTTTGCAGGAAGTTTGACCAGACACCTGTGGAATTTGCCATCGCTGCCACCGATATCTTTAGGAAAAACTTTGGGATGGATGCCCGCAGTCATCTTGCAGCTAAGCGTATTTCTGTTAATTGCGATCGCCCTCTGGCATTGGAATCGCACCAATGGCAAGCAACCCTTAACAGCAGATTTTATCATTAAAACTCCTCAATCTCAAATCAAGAATCAATGGCTTTACGGGCCTTGGTCTCTCGCTGCCGGAGCCTTTTCCCTTGCCTTTCTCAACTGGGCAAAACTGTTAATTGACGGCAGGCCTTGGGGAGTGACTTGGGGGTTTACTTTGTGGGCCGCAGAACTTGCTACTGCTTTTGGCTGGAATCCCGCAAATAACCCGTTTTGGAATACTCCCGACAAGTTGGAATCCTTGCAAAAAGGCATTTTTGCTGATGTTACTTCCGTGATGAATTTTGGCATTGTTTTGGGAGCAGTTTTAGCGGCGGCTTTGGCTGGCAAATTCACCGTCAAAACAAACCTTTCGTTACCCAAAGTTACAGCCGTTTTGAGCGGCGGTTTCATGATGGGTTATGGAGCGCTACTGGCTTTTGGCTGCAATGTCGGCGCTTTTTTTAGCGGTATTGCTTCTACCAGTTTGCACGGTTGGCTGTGGATTGCGACTGCTTTGTTGGGCAGCGTTGCGGGAATTAAATTGCGATCGCTCTTGCGACTTGAGAATTAATTTCCAACATGAATAGGCGATCGACCTGCGGGTAGGGACAAAGGCTTGGCCTTTGTCCCTACCCGCAGGTCGCGTTTTCCCGCCAAGCGCGCCTAAAACAATAAACCACTGTTTACCTATAGACATTAAGTATTTAATAGTGTAATGTATGAGATTAAGTAGAGAGAGGTGGCAAGCGCACTCAAAGATCGATCGCCAAACTTTTAGCACAACAGTCTCTCAATCTCGCCACTGTTGCCATTAATAAGAATTGCCACATCAGCGAAATCTTATAGATTATCCTGGCAAATCTCATCAGGCTGCATTTGCTCTATATCAAGCGCATTAAACTTAATTGTGCGCTCAATCCATCTGAGAAAAAATAAAAGGAACTAAGAAGCATCAATGCGGTATCATAATCTCCCAGATATTGTCTTGCAGCCATTAAATAAAAAACCTGGTTGGCCAGTATTTTCTATTAAATCAGCCGCTCTGCTAAAATCGTCCCTGTTCAAAGCTTTTACTTTCTTTTTTGCAGTAGGTTTAGGCTTGAGCTGGTTAATTCCTCAGCCTGCAATCAGCCAGGCAAAACCAAAAGATGTCGAACTCACCTTAGTTTCCTTTGCTGTTACCAAATCCGCTTACGACAAGATTGTTCCCCGCTTTGTAGCGAAGTGGAAACGAGAAAACAACCAGAATGTCACTATCAGCCAAAGCTACGGGGGTTCAGGTTCCCAAACCCGCGCTGTGATTAGCGGTTTGGAAGCCGATGTCGTACACTTAGCCTTAGCTTTTGATACCGATCGCATCCAAGAAGCCGGTCTAATTAAACAGGGTTGGGAACGAGAAGTACCCAATAACGGGATTGTTAGCAAATCAGTTGCAGCATTAGTAATGCGAAACGGAAACCCCAAAAAAATCCAAGGCTGGGCCGATTTAGCCAAACCGGGTATCAAAGTAATTACTGCTAATCCCAAAACCTCTGGTGTCGCGCGCTGGAACTTCTTAGCTTTGTGGGGTTCCGTAACTCGAAACGGAGGAAACGAACAAGCAGCCCGCACTTTTGTCAGCCAGGTTTACAAAAACGTGCCAGTGCTTCCCAAAGATGCCCGCGAAGCATCTGATACCTTCTACAAACAAAACCAAGGCGATGTACTGATCAACTACGAAAACGAAATTCTCTTGGCGAAGACGCAGGGCGAAGCTGAACCTTTCATCATCCCCCAAGTGAATATTTCCATTGACAACCCCGTGGCTGTAGTTGATAAATACGCTGCCAAACATGGAACTACTAAGGTGGCGGAGGCTTTTGTGAAATATCTTTACACGCCGGAAGCTCAGCGAGAATTTGCTAAAGCGGGTTTTCGACCTGTTAACTCGACGGTAGCGGGAGAATTTAGCAGTAAATTTCCCAGAATTGGCAAACTGTTTACTGTCGCCGATGTAGGCGGTTGGAATGCGGTGCAAAATAAATTCTTCGCTGACGGTACAATCTTCGATCAAATTCAGAATGGTCTGGGCAACAGATAATTTGTATCGAATGTGCGTTAATTAAATTTTCTCATCGACTCGTCAATAAGTTCAAAAGCAAGTGCGATCGTCGCACTTGCTTTTTTCTTTGTGTTGATTTCTTTCTTCTCACTGCCAACAGATCCGATATCTCGCACCTGTTGAGTGCCGTTAAGTAGCTGAGTATGAAGAAACTTAACGATGAGACAGCATATATCCGCCTACCTACTTAGTAGTTACTTTAAGGGGGCGGTATTGCCTCTAATATACTCGCTCCCTGCAACATTTGAGACTTTCGGGCTCTACCCGCTTCTGGGTATTCCCAAGACGGTGCAAAGGGTGGAATCAAAAACGGACAAGCTTTCCACCCACCCTTTACCCCCACGCCGAGCATCCGGCAGTTTCCGCCCCTGTGCCCGTGCTGCTCGTAATACCGACAGTGCCGACAGCTTAAACCTACATTTACGTTGCTCACGGGATTTCTCCAACCGTTTTTGTAATAAAAATATACTAACACCTGTATATCTACCGGAATTATGTACTATTATATAATGTACAATTTAAACTCGATCGCCAGTGGGGAATGTGGAACTATCTTCTAGAGTAGAATACGCCCTGTTAGCGCTCTTGGAATTGGCGAGTCACCACCCGAATGATTCGCCCCTAACAGTGAACGAACTTACTGCTTCTCAAGAGATACCGGAACGTTATCTAGACCAAATTCTTGCCGTGCTCCGGCGTGCAAGTATTGTCCAGAGTTTGCGGGGTGCTAAAGGCGGTTATTTGCTGGCGAAAGAGCCTTGGCAGATTACTTTGCTAGAGGTGTTTTCGACACTCGAAGGCGAAGGGAGCTGCAAGACCCAAAAAGTTTCGGAATCTGTAACAATAGAAAAAACTGCGGTGCTAGAAATCTGGCAGGAAGCTCAACAGGCATCTTGGGCTGTTTTGAGCAAATACACATTACAAGATTTGTGCGAACAGCGGGATGTTCGCAAACAAGCACATCCCATGTACTACATTTAATTGGAGAGAAATTAAGCCATGAAAATTGCTAAGGATGTTACAGGAATAATTGGCAGAACTCCTTTAGTTCAGCTCAATAAAATTCCCCAAGCCGAAGGAGTAGTTGCTCAAATTGTGGCCAAATTGGAAGGGATGAATCCGGCTGCTTCGGTGAAAGATCGGATTGCAGGGAGCATGATTCAGGCTGCAGAAGATGCAGGGTTAATTCAACCGGGGAAAACTATTTTAGTTGAACCGACTTCAGGAAATACTGGAATTGCTTTGGCAATGATCGCGGCGGCGAAAGGGTACAGTCTGATTTTAACGATGCCGGATACGATGAGTTTAGAGCGCCGATCGATGCTGAAAGCTTACGGAGCTCAGTTGGAATTAACTCCGGGACATGAAGGGATGTTAAGCGCGATCGCCCGTGCGGAAGAAATTGTAGAAGAAACCCCCGACGCTTTCATGCTGCAACAGTTTCGCAACCCCGCTAATCCGAAAATTCACCGGGAAACCACGGCTGAGGAAATTTGGGAAGATACAGAGGGTAAAGTAGATTTTTTAGTGGCTGGAGTTGGCACCGGCGGTACGATTACGGGAGTGGCTGAGGTAATTAAACAGCGGAAACCGAGTTTTAGGGCGATCGCAGTTGAACCCGCCACCAGCCCCGTGCTTTCTGGAGGTAAATCTGGTGCTCACAAAATTCAAGGGATTGGCGCAGGATTCATCCCAGAAGTCTTGAAACCAGAGTTAATTGATGAGGTTATCGCAGTTAGCGACGCAGATGCGATCGCCTACAGTCGCCGACTTGCCAGAGAAGAAGGATTGTTGTCAGGAATTTCTGCCGGCGCCGCTTTGTGTGCTGCAATTCAAGTCGGCAAGCGTCCCGAAAATGCTGGAAAATTGATAGTTTTTGTGCAGCCTTCTTATGGCGAACGCTACCTCAGCACAGTCTTGTTCAAAGATTTAGAATTGCCTTCAGTCCGCGAACTCGAAGCATTAGTCAGCAATTATTAATACGTAGTAGGGGCAATCCCCGTGGTTGCCCTTGCAAAGTAGGGGTAGGTATTCTTGGCACTACCCCTACTTTTCAGACTTGATACAACTTCCAACTCGCCATTGCCAACATTCCGTAAATCACAAACTTTAGCGGGCGTTGAGGCATAATTTGGCAGAATTTAGCCCCTACCAAAACTCCCGGCACCGAACCCAACCAAATTGGCAATACTAAACTCCAGTCTACTGTTCCGAGGCTGAGGTGTCCCAGAGATGTAAACATCAACAAAATTGCCGCCTGCGAAATATCTGTACCCACCAATTTAGAAGTATCCAGGCGGAAAAAAGCAATCAGCAACAATGCAAACATCGAACCGGAAGAAACGCTAGTGATTCCCACTATGCAGCCTAAAATTGCTGCTGCACCCACAGTACAAAAACGACCATAATTAGTATTTAAGTCCCATTTAGGAGGCGAAGGCAATTTAAACTTAGGGAAAAATGTTTTGACCACTAATTGGGTCAGGGATAAAGCGACAATTAGTGCGATAGCTACTCCGAGAAGGCGCAGCAATATGCTGTCTAAGTCCTGACTTCCGCTGGATTTGATGTAGTGTAAAACCCACACGCCAGTCAGGGAACCGGGTACGCTACCCAATGCCAGCCACTTAACTACTTGCAAGTCGAGGGTTTTTTGCTGCCAGTGTTTGAAGCCACCAACAACTTTCATCAGTGTAGCAGCTACGACATCCGAACTAATGGCAATTGATGCCGGAATCTGGAAAACAAAAATTAACATTGGTGTTATGAGCGACGCTCCGCCAACTCCGGTCAAACCAACAATAATGCCAACAAAAAAGCTGAGAAATGATAGTAATAAGTAGTTCACTGTTATGCCCAAAAACTGTGTAATTAAGCCCTGCCAACCAACCAAAAAATAGATAACTGGCGCGGCTCCGGCAACACAGCTACACAGGCAAAATCTTACTCGCATTCCAATCTTTCTAGCCAGGAATTTTGCTATTCAACGCTTGAGACTTACCGCGCGTTCAGCTACAAAATTTTTGGTAAAAGTAAGTAAATGCCAATAAACAAAACTACATAATTTGTAGTGTAAAAGCTCCCTGATTTTCTGATATCTACCTGTGTAACTGATTAAAAACCCTCGATTTATTTATGGGGTTTATATTCGACTTTCTACCTTGAAGTGACGAGCGTCACAGGTAAAGCAGAGCTGAGGTTAACCGACTGTTGGCTGGAAAAGAAATCGGGAGTATCGAGAACATTAAAATGAATCAATGCCACAATGACAACTGTGAAGGCGGTTGATGATATTAAACCCGTCAATAACTCTTTTTTGAGGTTTTTTTCCTTGGGTTTGTCTGTAACAACATCTAAAGTTCCTAGCTGCATCAACAGAATTCCCACAATATTGGAAAGCCAGTAGCCGACAATTGTGCAAGGAAACAGCAAATCTGGGGAAAGCCAACTAAAGATATACCCAAAGGCGTAGGCAATTGGCAGATTGAAAAATATGTCGTTCCACCAACACAGCGGTGATAGCAAATATCCAATTGCCAGAAGCAACCCGCCTCTGATCTTTTTAAACCAGACTTCGTTAAAGCCTTTAGCTTGTGGCAACTGTTGGCTTAGTTGTCCTGCAATCTGGTACTCTTCAATGACTTTTTTAGCGTTTTCCACGTTAATAGCTCATTACTCGATCGACTTACCGTAGTTTAACAGCAAAGCTGAGTTATGTC
This sequence comes from Microcoleus sp. S36b_A4, assembly GCF_036700645.1. NCBI lineage: Bacteria > Bacillati > Cyanobacteriota > Cyanophyceae > Oscillatoriales > Microcoleaceae > Microcoleus > Microcoleus sp. S36b_A4. The sequence goes on from NZ_JAUBPI010000009.1 coordinate 42,150, forward strand.
TAGTAAGTCAATCGAGTTACCGTATTTTCTTGGCGATCGGCTGAATATACTTTGTTTCCGGTAGAAAAATATCTATCCGGGAGAGGTTGTTGAGAATGCTGCCTGGTGTCGGTTTAGGCTGCGATCGAGAAATTGAAAGCTTCAGGCAAATGCTTGACAGTTTGCCAAAGATATGCAATATCGATACCCCAGTAAAATTGCAGGTAAACGAGCAAAAGCCCGATCGCAACTGTCACGCCTAGCAATTTAGGGACTATTTTCGCGACAGTCTCCAGCACTACGAATGCGGCCCAGATAGCAGCACCTAAGATGAGAATGGAAGCACTCGTGGCAACTATATCGCTATTCATGATTAACTCCTGTTGACAATCAATCGGGTATTACAAAACTACTTGGGCTCAGGGCAGTTGCCAAAATTGAATAAATTACTCCAATTCCCAATAAGCCCACAGCGGAACTGAAAAATAAAACCATGGCGTCTGGGGGATTGTAGGTATCGTGGTCAATTTGGTGGCGAACGGTGAAGTAGTGCTTAGTTGAGATTAAGACTGTCACCCAACCTATTAGAGAGAAGATTAAACCCAACTTCCACCCCATCGCCTGACGGTAATGTACGGGCATTTGCACGACGCGAAGTCGGATGATGACGACGCCAAAAGCCATGAGGGCGATCGCGGCCCGCATCCATGCTAAGAAGGTGCGCTCATTTGCCGATCGATCGATCACCCGCGACAGATTGGGCTGCTTTGGTTTCTCATCATCTACTTGCATCGGTTTGAACGATAATTGCACGCGATCGAACTCTTTAATATTCATATTAAACGGCTACCATTATTCAGGTGCCATCAAACCTTCTAAGCTAGAAGGAACGGTGAACATATAATAAATTACCCCAGCGCCTAAAATGGCGATCGCCAGACTGAAAAGAATTACCCAGCGATCCGTAGGTTCATAAGTATCGTAATCAATATCGTGGCGGACGCCGAAGTAGTGCTTAGTTGAGAATAACACCGTCAGCAAACCCACTGCTGAAAAAAGCAAACCCAACTTCCAACCATTGCCGGGAGTTGGCAGCAGAGGGGCATGGAAGGTGCGAAGGCGGACGATAACTACGCCAAAACCCATCAGCGATATTGCTGTCCGCATCCATGCTAAATAGGTGCGCTCGTTTGCCAAGTGATCCCGCACCCGCGACGGATTTGGTCGCCTAATCTTTTCTGTATTTACTTTCGTGGATTTCCAATTTAATAGCATAGATTAGCCTTTTAATATTAACTCCAAATATGAAGGTAAACTGATAGATTTCCGCTGGGACGATTATCCGCCGGGGATAGCTCCCCGGCGGGTTGTTGCGTTGGAACAGGCTTTACACAGCCGATCGCATTACAACTTCACCAAAACTAATCATTTTCCTCAGTTGGTGCGTTGGGAACTTGCGTATCTATGTAAGCCTGAGTCACATCAGGAACAAACCAATTCGCATCCCCAGGCTGGAAAACCTTAGCAGTAGGAACGTTGAATTCTACAGCCCCCGTATCGGGATTAGCTCTGGCTACAACTTGAGTTCCGTCAACTATCTTAACAGCTATACCGCCCGTCAATTCTTCTGAAGGTTGATCGGTAGTTCTTAAATCGGTTGCTTTGATATCGCTGGGTAGATAAATTCCATCGCAATCCCATTTATGTTCAGTTGTTTGGCCGTCAGCTAGAAAATAAAGGGCATTCTCGTAAGTAGAAGAAGCGGCTTTTTTGCCTTTCGGGCCGTAGACAGCCAGGGTTTTTCCTGTCTCGTTGCGGCACTGACCCCAAGGCTTTCCCGTTTCTAAAGTGTATTTTTGAAACTCCAATTGAGCGATTTTTTGCTGAAGTTGCTCAGGGGTATAAGTCGGGGCGGTATCGGGTGCATCTTTCGCTGTCCTGAGAGTGTTCAAAGCTTGAGTCACCTCTATGTAGTCGGGATTGCTCGCATATTTTGGCGTTTTTGGAGCGTCTGCCCAGGAGGGGGGAACGAATACTAAATTGGCGGTCATTACCAAGAGCACTAAAACAAATTTGAAGATTTTCACAATTTTTGTCCTTTTCTAGATTGTCAGGTTTTTTTCAACTTTCTGTTGGCTTGCTATCTTAAGACTTAGGCAAAAACGAACTATCTTTAACTGGTTGGCCTGAGAAACCAAATTTGGCAGAATCGCAAAATCTGGTTTTTTAGGATTAGACCTATTGTCAAAGTCGATCGGTGTGGGGTAGTGGCAAAGTGTTCGGGCGATATTTTAAGGATTCCTCCTCAAATTTTTAGCTGAGTTGGATTCACCACTACAGGATTTAGTGAAATGACAGGTATATTCTTGCCTAAGTCTGGCAACTTGCTAGCTCACAAAATGGCTTGAACTTTCGTAAAAATTCGAGGCTAAATTAGTTTGAAGCTGCTTTTAGCTCGGTTAATTAGTTCATTATTAACTTAGCATATTTGGTGATATATGGCAAGTAATTTAGACACCATTTTAAGAAAACAATTGGTAAGGTAAAAATGAGGGGTTATAAATTATGAACATCGGAAAAGTTATCTGCCTAGAGAGGGATATAAGTAGCGGAACCGAGGCTAATTCTTAGTTAAATTGAAATGCCGGGAGCAGGTGATAAGTACCGCTTTCAATCAGAATAAATATTCCCAAGCCAATTAATACAAAAGGGACAACAGCCTTGGTATAGCGAGTCAAAATAGGGGCGATCGCCCTTTGGCGAGTTAATCGGTAAGCGACATAAGACCAAACACCTACCATCACCGAGAAAACCGCCAAAATCACCACCAAGCTCGGCAAATCGCTGCTAGCAAACAGCGGCAAATAAATGCCGATGTTGTCTCCGCCATTGGCCACTGTTACCGCAGCCACATTCAAAGTTTGGGGATTGAAAAGATTGGAGAGTTTTGACAGCACAGATGAGTTAGATTGACGGTTAAATTCGCCAGATACGGCTTGTACGTCATTTTCCTCATTATCTCTCCTGACTAAGTGACTGATGCCGATCGCGATCGGAACCAAACCCAGCAAACCAATCCAAGCTTTCGGCACAATTAAACCACCAAAAAAACCGGGCAAACTAGCAGCGATGAGTGCTGCAAATCCGAGGTACTTACCGAAAAAGATATGCCGGGGGCGGAAAGTATCATTTACCTGGGCGAAGAACAGCATCGAAAGCACCATATCGTCGATATTGGTTGCGGCAAAAGATGTAATCCCGGCAATAATCGCTGCTGCAATCCAATTCATGTGCTGTTCCTGCAATTTTTCTAAACTTCAGTTTCGCTGGCGTTACTTCTACTCATAGTTATCAAACAGAAACAGCAACCAACTAAAGATATTATACTTAAAGTTGGACTAGCAAGAGTGCCACTTTTTACCAGAATCGCCATTCCCAATCCGATCAAAACAAAAGGCACAAGCTGATTGCCGTAGCGAGTCAAATTATCCGCAATCGCCCGCATCTGAATTAACCGATAAGCAGCGTAGCACCAAACGCCCACCATCCCGAAGAATACAGTGAGAACCACCGCCAAACCTTCTAGAGTATTGCTAGCAAAAAGTGGCATATATATCCCGATATTGTCGCCCCCATTTGCCACCGTCACCGCTGCTACGCTGTAAGTTTGAGGAGACAAAAAACTTCTAAAAAAAGATTTCTCAGATTGCTCTACTTCTGTCTCAACTTCGGAATCGTCGGTTTCTGGATTCAGCAAGCGGCTAAGCCCGATCGCAATTGGCAGCAAACCCAGCATTCCGATCCAATCTGGCGGAAATATTAAGCTGCCAAAAAAGCCGGGAAGGCTAACAAAAACCAGTGCAGTAAAGCCCAGAAACTGACCGAAGACGATATGCCTGCGCCGAAATACTGCATTCACCTGCGAGAAAAACAGCAGCAGAATCAGAATATCGTCTAGATTCGTAGCCGTAAAAGCTGTTATTGCCGTAGAAATTGCTGTTAGTAATTCATTCATTTCTGTGTCTCCTCAGATTTTTTATTGGTTGTACTTGCTGGGTTCGTATCTTCGGAACGGGCAAGATTCCCGTTCCACAAAAATTAAATTTTATTGTGAGCTGTTGATCGAAGCAACGCCTTTGAAATGCTGATTGACAATGCTGCAATATCTCAGTAAAAACCCAGTTGCTTAAAAACTATTTCTCCGAACAGCGCACTGGTAACTGCTAATCAAAAACGCTCACTGTCAAAGGGGACGGCTTTCAATCGAACACCGCCGTAAATTGCATTTTCTTCCTCGAACTTGGCATGAATTGCGTCAATACCCTGCTGCATCGATCCCGCGAGTTCAGGAGAACGCAGCCGTTGCCAGAAAAACCATCCGCAAGTAGCCGCCAAGTACATCAAGAACAAGTAAGGAAAGGCATTGTAAGGAGCTTCTGGAGGTGGGAACGTAGTGCTGCCGGGAATGCCAACGCTGCCCGCAATCGGAATCATCATAAATGCGATCGCCACCACGGAGAACAGCACATCTCGCAGGCGCAACTTACCAATTTTGTGCAGGTAAACCGGAGCTGCGATCGAAATTAAGACGTACACGGTTAAAAATCCGTAGCTGCAAATTGCCCCCAAATAACCCATACAATCGAACAGTTTGATGTTAAACATAGACATCACAGCCGGCACCAAAAATGTCATAAATGTACACAGGGTTACTGCAACGTGGGGAGTTTTATTAGACGAATGCGCTACACCTAATGAAGAGTGAAACAAACCGTGGCGCGCCATCATAAAAAACACTCTCGCCGCTGGATTGATGCTGCCGAGCACGCAAGCAAAAAAGCTAAATAAAGCGCCGAAAGCCACTAACTCTCCCAACCAACCCATGCCCACTTGTTGCGCCAGAAAAGTCAGAGGTTCTTCACTATTAGTAATAGAAACTCCAGTACCGCTAAAACCCAAAACCTCAATATAGGTCATCAGAATGAAGAATAAGCCTGCCATCACAGCGCTGCCCATGACAGCCCTGGGGATATTTTTTAAGGGTTTTTTCGCTTCGTCGCCCAGAGATGTCGCACTTTCAAAGCCAGAGAAACCAAACATTACTAAGACAAGTCCTGTCGCTATGTTCCCCGGAGTTACGCCTTCCAAAGTCAGTTGGGACATATCCAGGGCAAAACCTTTGTGCGCCCAGATGATCATTCCTAAAAGTGCGATCGCGGCCACTGATGCCCCCTCTAGCCACAGCATCGCCATAGCTGAGAGTTGGATATCTTTATAACCTGCATACCAAGCAACCCCGGCCCCGATCGCTAACAGCGTAATCGGCGAGGGATGGATGCCTAAATGACCGATGAAAGTACCCGTAAAGTTGGCAAAACCACACAAAACGGACATTGCAGTAAATAGATAAGCCAGTACCAAACTCCAGCCACAAATTACGCCGGCAGTCGGGCCTAGTCCTTTAACAATATAAGAATAAAGAGAACCGGCAGAAGCCGATCGACTCGCAAATTGGTTGATATTGATGCTGACAAATACTAAGCCTATCAAGCCGATGAGAAAGCTCAGCCAAGCCCCGTTACCCGAAAGAGCGACAATTAACCCTAGATTAGATGCGGGTATAGTTGTAGGTGCAATGACAGCAAAGGATTGAGCTAAAACCTCCCCAAACGAGAGGCAGTCCGGCTTTAAGCCGTGGGGACTGTGATTTTTTGGCGTTTTCTTAGTCATTTATCTTCTCTCTTGTTGTCGATCGACTTTTGGCGATCGGCTTAAACTTGTCGGTGCTGCTTCAGCATCGGGCCCTGCGTTAGAAGCTTAAGTATCACCTTAAGGCTCTTGACAGGTAGAATCAAATGGTCTTGTTTATCGAATTAATAAATACAAGTGATGCAGTGCCGTGGCAAAAGAACTGTTGGAAGACGAGACCTATCTGTCGCCACCAGCCCAAACCCTTGATGTTAAAAGGAAAATTTAAATAGCGGCTAACAACCGTGCTTTTCTGGGAATTCCAGTCTGTACCAGATACTCGAAAAGTTCAGGTCAAAGTTTAGCCGCCAAAGATTTTTATTTCAAAAAAAAACTGTCTGTATTTAGTAAAAGGGTACTCAGCATGGCCGGAATGACGCTTGATCAACTGCGAGTTTTTCTAGCTGTCGCGGAACACCTGCACTTCAGCCGCGCAGCGGAAGAACTTTACATCACGCAACCCGCTGTCAGCGCGACAATCCAAAGCTTAGAGGCGCAATACGGAGTAAAACTATTTCACCGCATCGGCCGCCGCATCGAAATCACAGATGCGGGGAAGTTGCTGCAAGTTGAAACTCAGAAAATTCTCGACCAAGTTGCTTTGACTGAGAGAGGTTTGCGGGAGTTGAATGACTTGCAGCGAGGCGAATTAAACTTGGGTTGTAGTCTGACCATTGGCAATTATTGGTTGCCTGATAAACTTAGCAAGTTTAAACAGCAATATCCTGGTATTTCCGTGAATTGTACTCTGGCAAATGCCGAAGAAATTTGTGCAGGGACGGCGACGGGAACATTTGATTTAGGTTTAGTGACGGGAGACATCAAAGCTTCGCTTAAGAACACTCTGGAGGAAGAAGTTGTAGGCAGCGAACGCTTGCTGATTGTAGTTGGCCAATCTCACCCTTGGTTTGAACGTGCAGAAGTGAGTTTAACGGAAATTGCGAAAACGGATTGGGTGATGCGAGAAGCTGGTTCTGGAGTTCAGCAAATGTTGGAACAAGCTTTGCAAAGTTGGGGCGTTAATCCCGATGAATTGAATGTAACTTTAGTTTTGAACAGCAGTGAAATGGTAAAAGCAGTGGTGGAAAGTGGCACAGGTGCAGCGGCTATTCCTGAATTGATGGTAAAAAAAGAATTGCAGCTATCTACACTACGAGCGATTAAAATTATAGATAGCCAACCAAGTTCTAATGTATGTTTGGAAATAATTAAACCCGTTTTAAAACTGAAGCACCGACAGCGTTTTCAAACTGGAATTACTAAAGCTTTTGAACAGATATTAACTTAAGGTGCTGGTAATTGGTAATTCAGGACTTACGCACCAATACTCAAGAAAGCGGGTTTTTTACCCACATAAAAAGCTAAACCCCGTGTATTTTCGTAAAGAAACCCGGTTTCTGGCTACCCCTGCGTGCAGGATTATAATTATCTCTCAACCAATTTCCTCAAGTCCAATATATTTTTACCCCCATCACCAACAATCAGCGGCAATTTCCCATCCCATTTTTCTATAGCCTGCCTTTCCAAAAGTTCCGGAGTCAAATTGTCCCGCAGCAACCTTTGCACTTCGGCTTCTCCCTTGGCTAAATTCACCTTAGCGTCCGCCTGTTTTGCTGCTTTTAGCGCTAAAAACTCCCCTCTTTTTGCCTCCTGTTCGGCAATTTGTTTCGCCTCCACCGCCTCGCTAAACCGCTCAGAAAAGTGAACGTGTACTAAAGAAATATCGTCAACGGCAATGTGATATGTAACTAGCCTCAAGGTCAAAGAATCATCAACTGCGGCTTTAACTTCTCCCCGCTTAGTAATAATTTCTTCAGCCGTGTATTTAGCCATAACTGCTTTTAATACTTCTTCAACAGCCGGCTCGATAATGCGAGCCACGACTTCTTTCTCGTCACCTATTTGTTGAAAAATAGCATTGGCTTCTTCTGGGATAATATGCCAGTTGAGCGCTACATCCGTGAAAACATCTTGCAAATCTTTTGAGGAAGCTTCAGCGGAACTTTCCTGTTTTTGTACCCTGACGCTCAACTTTTTTACACTATAAACTGTGGGGACTATTACGTGAAGTCCTTCTCCGAGTACCTGTTCTTGGACTTTACCAAACTGCATCAGCACGCCTCGTTCTCCAGCGTTGACAATGATAAAAAATCTGGATAAAATAGCTAAAAACACTATCAATAGAGCTAGTTGAATAGCTAGGTAAAAATCCTTATTTTTTTTATTGCTTGATTTGAGTGAGTCAACGTTTTTGCTGGATTCTACAACCATATTCCACCCCGATCGCACTTAATTCTCTGCTCAATATTGACTTAATAGATATTCTATTTTCCTGCTATCAACAATTGTTCAAAATCCGCTGATGCCAAAGGAGGACTAAACAAATATCCTTGCATTATATCGCACTTATAGCGCCATAGAAAATCTTTTTCGGCTTCCGTTTCAACTCCTTCGGCAATTACCTCAAGACAGAGACTGTGCGCCATTTCAATAATAGCTTTCACAATCGCTGCATTTGTGCAACCATCGGTTATATTGCTGATAAAACAGCGGTCTATTTTTAAAGTATCGAAGGGGTATTGCGTCAGATAGCTTAAAGAAGAATACCCCGTTCCGAAATCGTCAAGAGATATACAAACTCCCAAATTTTTCAAGTGTTGCAAAGTGGCGATCGCACTTTCGGCATCTTCTACCATCAAACTTTCTGTCAGCTCTAATTCCAAACTGCTCGCTTGCAAACCAGTTTCTGCTAAAATTTGGGCAACTCTGCTGCTGAGATCCGGTTGGTGAAATTGGCGCGGCGACAGATTCACCGCTATCCGAAGCGAAAAACCAGCATTTTGCCAAACTTGCATTTGCTTGCAAGCTGTGTGCAAAACCCACTCGCCTAACTCTACAATGAAGCCAGTTTCTTCGGCATGGGGAATAAATTCTGCAGGCGAAATCAGCCCTTTTTCTGGATGTACCCAGCGCACTAAAGCTTCGGCGCTCATAATCTTACCTGTCTGGACATTGACTTGTGGCTGATAGTAAACTTGGAATTCTTCTCGTTCCAGTGCGTCGCGCAAACTTGTTTTTATCTGCTCTAATTTGTCGGTGGCATCTTGGTTGAATTCGCTGCTTGGCGATCGCAAAGTATTGTACTGTTCGGCGACAGCTTCTTGTTTTTTCAAGCGGCTCGATATCGCGCCCACAAGTTCAGCTTTACTAAAAGGTTTAGTCAGGTAATCATCTGCTCCCAATTCCATACCTTGCCGCATTTCAGAGCGATCGGCTTTACCGGTCAGAAAAACAAAAGGTACTGTAGCAGTAACCGGATTAGATCGCAAGGCCACCAGCACCCCATACCCGTCAAGTTCTGGCATCATCACGTCGCAAATAATCACGTCGGGAACATTTGACACCGCCGCATCTAAACCTTTTGCTCCATTTTCTGCACCCGTCACGTCGAAACCTTCAGCTTTGAGGAGTTTGAGAATATTTTCCCGAATTACTTGCTCGTCCTCAATCACTAGAATCTTTTTCATACGTCATTCCCTGAAAGCGGTATAATTGATAGGCGTTATTGAACGCGATAAGCGTGGCAATAACTGAGAACGCACAGCTCGATCGGCCCAACAGCCGAATATTTTCCGACACAAATAGCAAACACCTGAAAAACGCTAATTTTTCAAGCACAACTAGATTAATGTTTCTCTGCTTACTCAGTGCCGTCCGTATTATTATGAGGTTAATTAATAATCTCTCAACTAATTCTAGGCGATCGATAGTTAGCAGCGCCTTAAATAACTGCTAAACTAATTGTGCCACCTGAACGATTGTCTGCAAACAATCTCAGTCTATTTATACCAGTTGTCAAAAATAATGCAACTGCAAGCAAGTTCCAAACCCTTGCGGAGTCAGTATTCCCCCATTTTTCAATGTAAAATCTCAACTTTTAAATCTCAAATGGTATTACCTACTGGATTCCCTGAACCCGCACAGATTGGGGTCATAGAAGTTAAGCAATATCCTCACTACCGCGCTGTCACCTACACCCACGCGGGCGATTTGCGACAAGCAACTGGCATCGCCTTCAATCCCTTATTTCAACACATCAGCAACAACCAAATTGCGATGACAACGCCAGTAGAAGCGCGCTACACGAAAACTTCCGGGCAAATCGATGCAGTTCCTCAAGCTGAAGTTTCGTTCCTCTATCCCGCACCAAATATCGCCCCCAGCAGCGTTAACTCCGCTGTAGAAGTTACGGATACTTCGCCCATGATGGTTGTCAGCATCGGCGTGGGCGGGGCCTACACTTGGGAAAGCTACGAAAATAACCTCCAGAAACTCAAAGATTGGCTTCAAGAACATCCTGAATACGAAATAGTCGGGCCGCCGCGCCGCTTTTTTTACAATTCCCCGATGACGCCGGAAGCAACTAAAATCAGCGAGGTACAAATTCCGATCAAGTGCCGCTGACGTGAACAACTAATTCGCGAATATGACCCCGCTGACGATGTTCCCACAGGTAAATTCCCTGCCAAGTTCCTAACAGCAACCTGCCGCGGTCGATCGGGATTTGTTCAGAAGTATGAGTCAGCGCAGTGCGAATATGCGCCGGCATATCGTCTGGGCCTTCCGCATCGTGAATGTAGCGATCGTCCTCCGGTACCAGTTTAGCCAAAAAGTTAGCCAAATCCTTAAGTACATCCGGGTCAGCATTTTCTTGAATCACCAAACTAGCAGAAGTATGGCGCAAAAATAAACTACAAAGTCCCGTTTTAATACCTGAATTCGCCACCACATCTTCTATCTTAGGAGTGATTTTGGACAGAGATTTTCCTGTAGTTTGAATCTTGAGTATCTGTTGATAGTGATTCATTCGATTTTAGATTTTAGATTTTGGATGAGACTGATGCAAAAGTCTTCTGTCGGCGGAGGTAGACTTTGTTTGTGTAAGATCGATTTCTAATCGCACTTATGAAAAATAGTCTACAACAGCTTGGGCGAGATCCTCCGTACCATTTTTATCCAATTTACCCGACAAACGGGGCGGATGCAGCGGTTGCCGCAAAAACTCCCAATCCCCCTCAAAAAACTCCGTCGCCGTCAAGATTTGATGTTCCGCATAATTTTGAATCCCTTCCAGCAACACCCCAGCTTCTGCAAAACCTTCTCTCATTATAGAAACGACAGGTATTTCCAAGCGCAAAGCTTCCGCAAAAGTGCTGTATCCCGGTTTAGAAACTAAGCGCCCGCAGACAGGCATAATATCAACCGGACGGGGTAAAATCGGGAGAGATTTTGCAAACTCCTGATTTTTGACTTTAATCAAATTCGGCAAATCGGGAGCTCCCGCATCAAAAGTAATAAATTGCCAGTCGCTAAATAGCTGTAAATTTTGATAAGGAATTTCCTCTAAACCCAATCCGCCGAAAGTCAACAAAACAGTTTTTTCCAGGGGTGTTTCAATTCCGAATACTTCCCGAATTTTCTCGTTACTGTAGCGAGGATTGCCGCCAGTCAAGCCAACATCTTGAATATTGGGGAAAGCTGTCATCGGTTCGTGCAAAGGAAGACGAAAAAGCCGATCGCACATTCCGAAACATTCACCAATCCAATCTGCCATTTCTACAAATTCCCCGCCCCACTCGCGATAGATAAAATCCCACCCGAAATTGCTCATCATCCAGCAGGGAACCCCAGCCGCTGCCGCCATTCGCGTTGCCAAAGGAGGAATATCTGCCAGCACCAAACCCACCCGATTTTGCTTGATAAAATTAACTTCGCTGGCAATTAGGGAATTTTGCTTTTTCCGGATTTCCCGCAATTTTTCCAGCGTCGCGTCTTTATCCATATTCAAACTGTCAGCTTGCACCACACCCACATCAAAAGCGCGGGGACGGTGGATAAAGTCGCCACCAATATAACATTCTAGCAGCCAGCGAGGTGCTGTTGTTGTGATAATTAGTAAGATATCTGGATTTAATTCTTGAATTTTTGCAGCTACGGACGCAACTCGGACAGCATGACCGAATCCGTGATTTGTGATGGCAATATATAATGTTGGTCGAGACATTTATAATAGGGAATGGGGAATGGGGAATTGGGCATCGGGCATCGGGAATTGGAGGTAGAGACTGAAAGGCAACAAGGCCAAGCTTCAAGCGACGCACAACCAACAATGACACAATGAATAACTAATGACTATCGAATATGCAAGAACTCATCAATCGTGCGCGCCCTCAGACCAAACAGGCAATTGATTAATTTTGTCCAGCGTTATATCTACATACTTTTTACCATCCGCTGCTAGATTTTCCCCAAAATATCCCTCATCGCCGTCGTGCTTGTGAGGGCCGCTCACAGCTTCTGCATAGCGGCCTTGCAAACGAGCTTGATTGAAAGGAGAAGTAGCGTACCAGTACCAGCGAGTCGGAAAAACTATGCCGCCGATATCCTCAATAGAATCGCGAGTGCCGCGAAAGTGGAAAATGCGATCGGCTTCTGCAAAACCATTTTCTCCCGAAAACACCCCCCCAACCGAAACAACCGTAATTTCTGCCTTCAGCCATTCTTTAAGATAACGAGTAGCACCTAAAGCAACTTGTGCGCCGCCGCTAGTGCCAATTAAAATAACTTTTAAAGGTTGTGGAGAATTAACTGAAATGGGGGATTTAGCATTCATCCGCTCGATAATTGCATTAGCTATTCCCTGATTGTATGCAAAGCCGTAGCGATAATCTAGAGAAATTGCAAACCTCCAGAGATTGCGAATTTTAATGAATATATTCCCCGCAATCGGCCCTTTTTTTGCCTGTTCTGCAAACCGCCAAAAAGGAGCTAGCCACCGCTCTCCTCCTAAACTTTTGTTAGAAACTGAGTAAGGAAAAACATCGCCCACTGCTACGCATTGCGGGTGAATTTTAACTAAGCGCTTGAGAAACAACTCTTCGCCCGGCGTTAATTCGTCCCCCGAAAAATCGCCAACTCCCGGTAAAAAGATGATATAGCAATTAAGTGGCGAAGACTTACGCGCTTCTAGATTGCCCTTCTTAGATGGCAATATCTCCGGTGGATTTTTCTTGATACCAAAAGTTTCGGCACTTTGATTCAGCCACCATATAACAGTGCCCACTGGCGAAAGAATGCCCCAAATTATCAAAATTACACCTGCGATCAGCAACAAATTTAAACTTCCCCCGCGCAGCCATGCAAGTATCCGTAAAATCAATCTTAGCATTTAATAAAATCTGGTAGAATGCCAATTAATTACTTAATTACCTAGAAATAGTTCGGTGATGCTGCTGTATTAGAGCTTATTTTGTACAAGTTGTCAACTATCTTGAGGAGCAGGAGTTCAACGTGAAGGGAGAAGATTCAATTGCAGGTTTGGGCGCAACGCTTTGGAACGCGCTTTCTTTGAACGGCAATTTTTACGAAAAAACTCCCTACACTCGCAGAACTAAGCGAATAGCTTTAACAATTGTAATTTTAGCTGCGCTGTCCCGCGTGTTGGGCAGTTCTGTCATCTTGTTAATCAACCGAACTGAGCTATCAATATTATTTCTAGGACTTTTCATAGAGGGTTTGGCAGTCGCGGGGGGTTATTATTTTTGGACTTTCACTATCTTTAAAATCGGGGAGTGGCTGAAACCGGGTCACGTAACTTATCGGGAGCTGCTGGTTCCAATCGGATTTGCCTATGCCCCCCAAGTTCTGAGTTTCTTAACCTTAATTCCCTTGCTGGGAGAAGGAATAGAGCGCATATTAGTTGTCTGGAGTTTGCTAGCTGTAATTGTGGCGGTTCGGCAAGGTTTGGATATTCAAACTCGCTGGGCGGTGTTAATTTGTCTGGTGGGTTGGCCATTGATTCAACTTGCGATCGGCTTTGTGGAAGTATTTGAGCAGTTGCTGTCACGATGGCTTTAATTAATCAATACGGCAGCAGTATAGTAAACTCGCTGCCCTCTCCAGGTTCCGACTTGCAAATTAACTTTCCTCCATGCTGTTCTACCACAATTTGATAACTGATAGACAATCCCAAACCCGTCCCCTTACCTACCTCTTTAGTAGTAAAAAACGGGTCAAATATTTTACCCAATACCTCCGAACTCATCCCCACACCATTATCTACAATGCGAATTGCTACTTGATTTCCTTCGGCGACTTCAGTGCAAATCTGAATTGTCGAGTCAACTTCCCTCCCTCTTTTTTCGTGATACAAAGCATCAATAGCATTAGTCAGTACATTCATAAATACCTGATTAATTTCTCCCGGATAGCAGTTCACTAAAGGCAAATTGCCGTACTCCTTGAACACTTGAATATCAATTAATTTGTGATCCAAAATCATCAACGTGCTGTCGATACCTTCGTGGAGATTCACCCATTTCCTATCTGATTCATCTAGCCGAGAAAAGTTTCGCAGCGACAACACAATATCGCGAACTCTCGCAGCACCCACTCTCATTGAATCTATCATTTTAGTGAAATCATTCATCAAAAAATCTAAATCAATTTGCTCGGTTAAATTTACTATTTCTGGTCCGGGATTTGGGTAATTATTTTGGTATAAACGTAGTAGATTTAGTAAGTTTTCCGCGTATTCATTGGTATAATATAAATTTCCATAAATAAAGTTAATCGGGTTATTAATTTCGTGAGCCACTCCCCCGACAACTTGCCCTAAACTGGACATTTTTTCACTTTGAATTAGCTGCAATTGAGTGTGGCGAAGTTCTTCTAATGCAGTATGCAAATTCTCAGTTCTTTGGGCTACTCGCGTTTCCAGAATACTATAAAAACGAGCATTTTCTAGAGAAATAGCGGCTTGTGCAGACAGGATTGCCAAAATTTCTAGCCTGTCGCTAGTAAAAGCACCTTTGGTTAAATTATTTTCTAAGTAAAAAATTCCCGTAAGGTTGCCTTGATGGATAATTGGCAATACTAGGATAGATAGGGGTTGATTGACCGCAATATAAGGGTCAAATTGGAATTGCTCGGAGCGGGGAGCATCATCTAAAACCAAGTATTTTTGCGTTCTTTCTACATAGTTAATCAAGGAAATTGGGAGGATATCCGATTCGGCAATCGGGAGAGATGGTAACACGGTTAGATCATTAAACTGACCGGTAAGTCCAACTTCTATGAATAATTGATTACCTGTCTTGGCAAGAAATAATACTTTTTGAGCGCCTGCATTTTCCTTGACAAGCTGTACAAGTTTCTCTAGCAAGCGGCTGAGAATAATTTCGCTCGAAACAGCTTGTGATGCTTTAACAACTGTTGAAAAATCCAGCACCAAACTATTGTTAATAGTAGTTTGGGCAGTGCTGATAACATTTTTATGTATTGGGTATTGATGGCGATCGACTAAATAATGATAACGGGATTCTAAGTATTTAACTTTTGCTATAGCTCCCCAGCGGATATAGGCATAATAAGCTTTTGTCAGATAAGTTCGAGCAATTATCTCTTTATCCAAAGATTGATAAAACTCTCCAGCTAATTCATATGCTAATGCTTCTTCTTGGATGTAACCGTTAGCAGCCGCTCCTTTAATAGCTAAGTCATAATAATCCATTGCTGTAAGAAGTTTATCGCTGAAAATTCTAGCTTTCTCAGCTTCAACTAACTCGTACTTGTGCTGATAATTCATGGGTGCATGGTAGGCCCACTTTTGCATAATTTGCTGATGAGAGTTAACAATAGCTAGGTATGCTTCTTTATTGTCACTGTCAGGATAGTGAGCGAGGAGAGCCAGCGAATAGTAGAAATTGTGTACCCCAACAGTGATTAAGCCGATCGCCCCATCTGCGTATTCTGCCGCTAATTTACCGCTGGCCACAGCCGCAGCATAATCTTTAAGTAAATAAAGCAGCATCAATTTAGCAACATAAGCTGCAAACAGCGACATTCGATTATTTTCTTTCTGCCAACGGGACATCACAGCAGGTTCATCCAACCTGTCGCTAACTAATCGTACTTGCTCTGATGTTTTGCTTCTTAAGCTTGAAGCAGTTACTTGCCAAATTTGAGCATAACCCATGGCAAATTCGTGTTTATTTTTTTGCAAAAACTCCATACAAACGCTTTGTTTTTCTTCGACATATTCTAACTGTTCTCCCACTAACACTAAATTAGTAATATAGTGCATAAAATTATAAACCGCCCATTCTAAATCACCATTTTCTACACCAAACTTCATCCCTTCTAGAAATGAATTAAGTGTGTTTTTAGTAGACTCTTTCCAGATTCTTATATGAGCATTAAACATTACATAAACCTTAGCTTTCTGTTGGCTAGCATTAAATTGTTCTAGCAGCTTTAAAGCTATTAATCCAGCGTAGTAGCCAGCTTCGATGTCGCCTTCGATGCCGCACAGCATCATTCCATAAAGAGTATAGGGAAAACTAGCTAATGGTGAATGACCGCGATCAATACAAAGATTGACCATAGTCAAGACGAGGGAGGACACAATTTCAGGTTTGGCAATATAAGCAGGAGGATAGAGGGCTGTCAGGATTTCCATAGCTGCCAGTTGATAAGGATCTGTCATAACTGGCAGATTGGCTAATTCCTCAATTCGCGGCAATTTTGGCACGGCAATGGTCTGCTTATCTAAGAGGTTGACTCCCAGGATTTCCAGCACTTCTAGACCTGTTTCAACAGCTTTTAGCATCTGGCTTTGAGCCTGATAAAATAGGATCTTGAGCTGATACACTTTCACTCTGTCAAGCTGGTTTTTAGCCGATCGCAAAACCACTTCCGCCAAATTTTCTGCTTGAGCGAAGTTGGTGTTTAAATATTCCGCTTCCAGTGTCTCTACATACAACCGCAGCGTCATGCTATAGTTGCGATCCCAGCTATCAGGTGGTAATAAGGAAATTCCCACATTCAAATACTTAACAGCGGGTTCATAAGCATTAGCTGCTTTGGCCTTATGTCCAGCGATTAAATTTAATCCTGCTAACTCATCTTTTTCGGATTGCAGGCTGAGACAATCAATTCCTACATTCAACTGGTTGATAATATCAAAAATTTTCTCTTCTACTTGATCGGCGGGCGTATTTTTAAGTAGCAATTTACCTATCTTAAGATGAGTGGCTTTCTTTTCATAATCAGGAATCAGCGAATATGCAGCTTGCTGGACGCGATCGTGCAAAAATTTATAGCTGACTCGCGAAGAATCGAAAGTTAAATTAACTCCTGCTTCTCCATCTAAAAATAAAGGAATGAGGTAACTCTCATTCAATGGAAGTATTAACCCCGCTTGCAAAGCATCCCAGAGTTCAGTCGCAGTGACTGATGGAGATTTTGCGTTGACAGTAGAGAGAACATCTAGAGTGAAACTGTCCCCAACACAAGCCGCCAATTTCAAAATTTCTTGTGTAATCTCTGGCAGTTGTTGGATCCGACTGGCTACCAGTTCAACTACACTCTTATCTGTGATGCCAATAGCCTGAATCTCCTCAATGTTCCACTGCCACTCCCCTCTTCTTGCGGGAGACAGCAGCTTGGCAAAGTCAAATTTCAAAAGTTTTTCTTGATAAAGAGTGTTGAGTAATTGCGTCAAGAAAAAAGGATTCCCACCAGTCTTATTCCAAATTAGCTCCGCTAAAGGTTGAATTCTTTCTGAGTCATTCAATGTCTCAGAAATTAACTCAGTCACCTGGGGTAAAGAAAGATGTTCCAGCACTAAAGTGTTAAGAATAATCCCCGTTTCTTGAATGTACTCTACTGTCTGCATTAAAGGATGTGTAGAGCTAACTTCATGGTCTCGATAGGCTCCAATTAATAGTAAATATTTGCTATCGGGGTCAGTCGCCAGCAATTCCATTAATTTCAAGGTTGCTGAATCTGACCACTGCAAGTCATCGATAAATATGACTAAGGGATGCTCTTTTTGCGCGAATACGTGGATAAATTCTTTGAATAGTCTGTTAAAGCGGTTTTGTGCTTCTGTGGGGGCAAGTTCCGCAACGGCAGGCTGTTTGCCTATTACCAATTCTAGTTCGGGAATCACGTCAATAATTACTTGTCCGGCATCGCCTAGTGCGGCTAAAAGTTTATGTTGCCAATCTTGTAATTTTTTGTTATTTTCGGCAAGTAACTGCTGGATCAAAGATTGAAAAGCTTGAATTAAAGATGCGTAAGGTATATTCCGCTTGAATTGGTCAAATTTACCTGAAATAAAATAACCCCGCTGTCTGGTGATGGGTTTTTGAATTTCGCTAACTACGGCAGATTTGCCTATACCTGCATAACCCGACACTAGGATCAGTTCAATTTGGGAAGAGGAAGAAATTTCCTCGCAGGGATTTGCTACACGTTCAAATGCTGCCAATAGTTCGCTGACTTGTGCTTCCCGACCGTACAATTTTTGAGGAATCAACAACTGACTCAATATATCTAAGTTTCCGGGGGTAAAATCGACGATCTTGCCTGTAATTTCTAACTGATTTAAACAAATTTCTAAATCGGCTAATAATCCGCCTGCGCTTTGATATCTATCTTCGGCATTTTTTGCCATCAATTTCATCACGATTTGTGAAAGTGCTGGTGGAATGTCTGAATTAATTTGATGGGGTACAATTGCCTGAGATGCTATGTGACTGTAAACTATCTCTAACGGGTCGTTACTCATAAATGGTAATTGACCTGTCAGCATTTCATATAAGGTAATACCGAGAGAATAAAAGTCTGTGCGGTAGTCAAGAGTGCGGTTCATTCTCCCGGTTTGTTCGGGAGACATATAAGCAAAAGTACCGACGATCGAGTTAATATTATTAATTTGGGGAGTTTCTTTGGACAATCGTGAAGCAATCCCGAAATCTGTCAGTTTAATAATTCCTGTTTGGCTGTTGAGGATGATATTGCTAGGCTTAATATCTTTATGAATGATTTTTTGAAGATGCAGATATTCTAAGGTTTTTATGAGTTGAATACCAAACCTCAAACACGTGATAACTTCGAGCTTTTGTCTGGACATCAGGCGATCGAGAGATTCGCCATTAAAGTCTTCTAAAAGCAAGCCGAGACGGTTATCAAAGGTTTCTAGGCTAAGGACTTTAACTAGGCCCGGATGGTCTAAATGTTGGCGAATGCGATACTCGTGCTTGATCCTGGTAATTGCATCGAGGGTGGGATATTCAGCTTTGAGGATTTTGAGTACAGTTGTCTCCTGCTGGGTGGGGATTTTTCCTCGATAAATAATTGTTTCGATACCTTCGTGGAGAGTAGAGTGGATTTGGTATTGCGAGAGAAATTGCATGGAGTTCTGCTCAGAGTTGAAAATATATCTGATTCTAGTCCCTGTTCGCTGTTGACTGTTGGCTGTTGGCTGACGGAACGAGCATCCTCAACCGTCAAAAGTCTTGACATGGCAACTGTTATATGCTTAATTCAACTATGTACTTAGGCAAACAAAAATCAAGCTTTATTTACTCGGACAAGAATCTATTTATAGATAAAGTGATAGTATTCATGGAATCAAGCCATTTTGCTACTATTATTCTCAATTAATATCCGATCGACAGCGGACGGCAACCACACCCCTACTATTCGGCTCTCCCCACTGTCCCTACCCCTTTAGCAAGATACATTGTTAAAGAAGGAAATACACAAAAATTTACATCTATAATTTGTGTAGTGTTCCAAATCGCTCCTCACCAGCAGCGATACAGCCCTCGCCAAGACAGACAGTAGGATAGAAAAAATATGTTTGAACGCTTTACAGAACAAGCCATTAAAGCAATCATGCTAGCCCAAGAGGAAGCGCGACGCCTCGGTCACAATTTTGTAGGCACCGAGCAAATTCTTCTGGGACTCGTCGGCGAAGGCACTGGCATCGCTGCAAAAGTATTACTGGATATGGGCCTCAACTTGAAAGAGGCGCGCAATGAAATCGAAAATATCATCGGTAGAGGTTCTGGGTTCCTCCCGCCTGAAATTCCTTTTACGCCCCGCGTTAAGCGCATTTTTGAGACGGCGCTGAACGAAGCGCGGCAGTTAGGCCACAATTACATCGGCACCGAGCACATCCTGCTGGGGCTGATTCAGGACGATGAAGGGGTGGCGGCGAAGGTGCTGCAAAACTTGGGAATCGATCGCCAGAGAGTCCGCACGCAGGTAATTCGTGCCGTGGGAGAAGTCGCTGCAGTACCCGGAGGTAGGGGAGATAGCGGCGATCGCAAAACCCCGACTTTAGAAGAATTTGGCACAAACCTGACCAAGTTAGCCGCAGCCGGCAAACTCGATCCCGTGGTAGGCCGCGAAAATGAAATTGAGCGTGTAATCCAAGTGCTCGGCCGCCGCACGAAGAACAATCCAGTCTTAGTGGGCGAACCGGGAGTCGGCAAAACAGCCCTCGCCGAAGGCCTAGCCCAGCGGATTGTTAATAGAAACGTCCCGGAAATTTTAGAAGATAAACAAGTAATCAGCCTCGATATGGGTTCGCTGATTGCTGGTACAAAGTTCCGAGGCGAATTTGAGGAACGCCTGACGAAAATCATGGCAGAAATTCGTGCTGCCGGCAACATCATTCTGGTAATCGATGAAATTCACACCTTAGTCGGTGCAGGCGCAATTCAAGGCAGCATGGACGCCTCCAATATGCTCAAACCCGCCCTTGCTAGAGGCGAATTGCAGTGTGTCGGCGCCACTACCTTGGATGAATATCGCAAACACATCGAGCGCGACGCTGCCTTAGAACGCCGCTTCCAACCGATCAAAGTCGGTGAACCGAGTGTGGCTGAAACAATAGAAATATTGTACGGGTTGCGATCGGCTTACGAACAGCATCACAGACTGACAATTTCCGACGCAGCTTTAGAAGCAGCGGCCACACTGTCAGACCGGTACATTAACGATCGGTTTTTGCCAGACAAGGCGATCGACTTAATTGACGAAGCAGGTTCCCGCGTCCGTGTGATGAATTCACAAACCCCGCCCGAAGTTAAAGAGCTCAAAAAGCAACTGCCTGCAGTAACAAAAGAAAAAGATGCAGCAGTGCGCGAGCAAGACTTCGACAAAGCTGGAAAATTGCGCGATCGCGAATTAGAGATTGAAGCCGAAATCGCGGAAGCTACGATCAACAAAAGCCAACTCAAAACTTCTCCCATTGTCACCGAAGAAGACATCGCCCACATCGTGGCTAATTGGACGGGAGTACCAGTCAGCAAGCTGACAGAATCCGAATCGGAATTGCTGCTGCACATGGAAGATACTTTGCACCAGCGTTTGATCGGTCAAGAAGAAGCTGTCAGCGCAGTTTCTAGGGCTATCCGTCGCGCGCGGGTAGGCTTGAAAAATCCGAATCGCCCGATCGCCAGTTTCATCTTTTCCGGCCCCACAGGCGTCGGCAAAACCGAACTTACAAAAGCCCTGGCAACTTATTTCTTCGGTTCCGAAGAAGCCATGATTCGGTTAGATATGTCCGAATTTATGGAACGCCACACGGTTTCTAAACTCATCGGTTCGCCTCCGGGTTACGTTGGCTACGATGAAGGCGGTCAACTAACAGAAGCAGTCCGGCGTCGTCCTTACACAGTCATCTTGTTCGACGAAATCGAAAAAGCTCACCCGGATGTCTTCAACATGATGCTCCAAATCTTGGAAGACGGCCGCTTGACCGATGCCAAAGGTCGGACAGTAGACTTTAAGAATACACTGCTGATCATGACCTCCAACATTGGTTCGCGAGTGATTGAAAAAGGCGGCGGCGGTCTCGGTTTCGAGTTTGCTGAAAGTGCTGCAGACGGTCAGTACAACCGCGTTCGCAGCCTGGTAAACGAAGAACTGAAACAGTTTTTCCGTCCCGAATTTATCAACCGCTTGGATGAGATTATCGTCTTCCGCCAGTTGAACAGGGAAGAAGTCAAGCAGATTGCGGACATTATGTTGCAGCAAGTCTTCAGCCGCTTAACCGAACAGGGTATTACTTTGTCGGTGACAGACCGGTTCAAGGACTTGTTAGTTACAGAAGGCTACAATCCCAGCTACGGTGCTCGACCTTTGCGCCGCGCCATCATGCGGTTGTTGGAAGATGTACTGGCTGAGGAAATGCTGTCTGGGAAGCTGAAAGACGGCCAAAAGGCAATAGTTGATGTGGATGAAAACGGTCAGGTTAAGGTAGTGCCCGATGGTTCATCTGAGCCAAAATTGCCAGAGTTCGCATTAAGCCATTAATGCACTCTACCAACGGATAAATACTGTTGATTAAAAACCCGGTTTCTTTGAGAAACCGGGTTTTTAATTAAATAATACCCGTAAAAAAAATGCAACTTATCGACGAATCTAATCCCACGATTGTAATTGCACAACCCAATGCTGCACAAAAGCAGAAATGCGATCGCGCCGAGTTTCAAAAGTAGCAGCAATCCAGATAAACGCAATGCCAAAAGCTAAACCAATCGCCCATTTAATCAGCGGATAATCGAAAATCAGAACCACCAACTGATAAAAAACATTGATTAAAAAAATTCCCGTTCCCACAAACAAAAACGCCCGAACTCGCAGCGCCAAACCCGCTGCAATAGCCACCAAACTAAAAGCCCCCGCAACTAAACCGTGGCTTTGCTGATGAGTCAAAAGAGGCATCCCGCAAATCAGCGCAGTTGCGATTATTCGCAGAGTGTGGCGCAGCGGTTTTTCTGCTGGTAATTTGAGAGTGCGATCGAATTGAGTAATGTAAAGTAAAGAAAGTCCTAAAGGAGTAACATAAAACTCTGGCTGAGTCAATCCTATTTGCCAGAACCACCGCAGCATTATCCAGTCAATTATTGCCACACTCACATAGGTAAAACGGACTTCCTCCTTTTCCCAAGCCAGGAAAAAATACAAAGTAGCAGCTATCAGTAAGCTAATCGGATAAAACTTAGCCGGACTTTCTAAAATAGTAACTATTGGAATCAGCGAAGCAATTACCTGCCAAGGTTTTTTTGACCAACCCCAGTTGTCCCAAGGCAAAATGTAAATGAAATAAGCTAATAGAGAAGCGAGGGCAACTTTCCAAGGCCCCAGCGGCCCGGAAATATACTTAACTAAAGGCGTATTGATCCAATAAAGCCGGATGCCAAAGGCTTCTAGCCAGCCCAAGTAAATCCAAATTTCTCCCCATTGGCGATCGAGATTATTTCGCCCTTGCAAGAAAGCGTATTGAACTAATAAAGCACCAGTGACTAATCCTAAACTGAGGCCGGACTTAATATCATCGGCAGAAGCCCAAATCAGCAGCAAACTGCTCAAAACCCAGTGCAGGTGAGCAAATATTTTTAACTCTGCATTAGTTAAATGTAAATAATTGCTGAGCCAAGGAGATAAAATGCGATAGATATATGTTAATGTTGTGCCGAGAGTTGCCAGGACAATTAAGCCGTCGCCAAAAGCTCCTCCTGCTGCTTGAAAAAGTTGATATAGTAGCGATTCGTAAGCAGCAACGGAAACGCCAATTAATCCTAAATAAACCAAAGGTTTGAATTCTGGCTCCCGCCTACCAATGCCGATCGCAATTAAAGACGCACCCAACACAGTTAAACCAGTCCAATTTGCAAAAGTGTGCGATCGGAAAGTTAAACCCAATACGCCGTAAACCAAAGGTATAAAATGAATGCTAGGTAAAATTGTTGAATCGGGGTGTCGGCGCCGCCACCAATCCCCCAACAATTGCGTAAACAATCCGAGAGCAATATTAGCAACTGCCAGATTAATAGTATTTTGTTCTACCAAACTCAAACCCACTGCTGTCAACAACTCCAAACTCCAAGCCAAAGCATAAATTGCCAGAGGGGAAAGTTGGCGTAAACTTCGGAAAATAATCGCAGCCATTATCACCAAAATAGCAGCCAAAACTTCAGTAGAGGGCGGAAAACTAAAGCTACTGGCTGCGTAGAGTTCAAAGGAATAAAAAGTAATAGTTGTCAACAGTAAGCCTGCAAGTAAGATTGCCCACCCATCTAAAGCTCGATCGTAAATTTGAGCTAATTGAGAAGACTCAGGTAAACGGCTGGAAAAACGAACAATCATGCTGCGAAGTAACCACAGACACAAAAGAGCGATCGCCCCGGCAATTCCCCAATCCCAACCCGACACAAAACCTAATTGATCGATCGCCGCAGCTACGAAAGTCAAGCCAAATCCCACTCCAATTGCAGCCGCTGGTATCTCGACTAAATAGTAAGTATTGACGAACATTAATCCGGCGGCCAAACCCAAACCAATTAACCGATATCCCGGAAAAATAAAAATTAGAATTTGTGCAAATATTAGGGCGATCGTACTAAAGGTACTGGCAACTTTTTTGTGAGGAACCTCAGTATATTTAGCAACAGCAGTCAAAGCCAAAGGAGTCGCCAGCCAGAGCAACCTCCACTGAGGGCGATCAGTGGCAGTACCCGCAATTACATAATTTTGCAACAAGACAAAGCTAAATCCTGCTAATACTAAGCCCAGATACCAGGAACTTTGGAACCATGCAGGATGCCTGCGTAAAAAGGCAGAGTTTTCTTGGGAATTTGCCGCTTTCATCCAGACAAAAAATACCCATTCACTAGCCATAAACATCAATAATATTGCTGACCAAATATTTGGTGTCAGACTTGGGAAAAATAGGTCAATTGCCGAAGCGATCGCCCCTAAACCCATAATGTGAGTTATGGGAACCAAAATTTCCGGATTTCCCTGTTGTTCAGCCGCCGAAGCCTGCCTCGAAACTCGCCGGGAATTATTGGGAATTAAGTATTTCCAAGTGATCCAACCTAAAATTAAAGTAGAGACTAATAAATTGAGCGATCGCCAAAACGGATTGACAAAACTAATAACAGTTAAAACACTCCCCAAACCGAGAGCAACCTTTTCGCCAAAACTGGCAAGTTGAAACTTTCGCTTGCGGTAGAGCCACTCGGCCGCACTTACCATTAAAATTAAATAAGGCAACAGTAAAACACCCCAAAAAGCCCAAGGAGTTTCCTGAGAGTTTGTAAGCTGAGTTAAAAATGCCACAACTTGTGTCTTAATCCCTAAAGGAAGCACTCGCCAAAACAGCCAAATACTCTGAAGTCCCACCACTTCAAGCATTACCAAATCAAACTCTTGCCAAAACCGCACTAAACGGTTATAAAAAAACCAAACCGCCAATCCGCTAACTGCGATCGCCTGTAGCGGAATGTCCCGAAAACAAACCAGCCACCCCAAACCCAACAAACCCATTCCCGCTAATTGCCATTTAAAAAAGTTGCTGGAATTTGGCAGGTCGGATATATTGTTTTCAATAGTCCCAGATGGCCGGGGTTGCTGCCAATCTAGCCATGCTAAAAGCACGCCACAAATCGCCAAAGCTAAACCCATTTCAGCGATATTTATATCCTTGACAAATATCGCTCGACCCAGTAAAATTCCTAACGAATAAGCTACTAAAGCTGCTTTTTTGTAAGTCAGAAAATCTCGGCTCAAACTGAAAGCAGCGGGGAATGTTTCAGTATTTCCCCCACGTTGGATAGATTGCAATCGTTGTTGCTGAACTTGATAAACTGTAGTAGCAGCAGTCCCCACTGTACCCACATAAACCGCAGTAAGGGAAAAGCCTGCCAATGCCCAACCCCAATGCAAATAACTCAATCCCAAGTGATTTAGGGCGATCGATCGAGCGATGTTTGTTCCTGAACAGCTTTGATATTGATATTTGATAATCCGGGCAGTTATCCAAGTCAAAATAAGTGCCGCTGCGATTGCTACCGCCCAATCCCAAGGATACCGCCACAATCCAAAAGTATCCATCGCCCAAAAATTGATCGGCACTAGCAACAGCGTCACTTCTTGCAAAGTTTGAGCAGTCAAGTGCAAATTCTGCTGTCTGTTTGCCCAACTGCTAATCGCCCAAAAGGTTAAAGTATAAGCTAATAAAACTCCATATTGTCCGGCGGCAGGAAATCTTTCCCACTGACTGGCAGCTAAGACTCCAGAGGAGACAACTACCATGAACACTCCTAAAAACAACAGCCACACCACGCTAATTTCTGCCATTAGCGATTGCAAAATTTGAGCGATCAAATTAGGGGCTTGAGTAGTTTCTGTGGGTCTAGCAACGCTTTCTCGGCTGCTAGGTACTGCTTTTTGCGTTGATAAGGCAGGTACTTTTGGCTCGGCAATAGGATCTCGCGGGTTTTCTATTTCAGAAAAATCTACAGCGGGCTCTCTGATTGGGCAGACTAAATACTGTCGGCACAATTCCTCAACCTCAGCGGGCGAAAGTAAACCTAGCCGCAGCCACGCATCTAAACCTGTCAACAACTCAGGATGCGAGGCTAAGACGCTCAATTCAATTTTGCTCGATCGATCTTTGGGAGACGACATTGGCTTAAACTTGTACTAGCTACCTTCAAGCTATAGCCTAGATTAATGTCGAGCCAATATGGCAACATTCCGCCATCGAAATTGGCACAATAAGTATTTATTACTAAAGAGCTGTCGCAGCCAGTGTCAATCGATTTTAGATTTTAGATTTTAGATTTTAGATTGACTTGCGCGAGATAAAGGCGGGGGCTTGAGGATTTTAGATTTTAGATTTTGGATTGATTCCACGGATAAATCACGTGGCGGGTACCATCAAGAAATTCTTGGTCAACCGGTGAAAAAATCCCGCTGATGGGCCTAAACCAGCGTACATCAGCGGTGAAAAACTCCATCCAAATTAGGACACAGCAGCGGTTTTCTTACCGATCGACATATTTCAACAAAGTGTCCACACTAGCATTGTGGTCTATGAAAGAAAACAAATGTTTGAAGAGGAGTTTTCCATCTGCATCCAAAACAAACTGAGCAGGCAAAGGAGCACCTAAAGCCTGACCGACTTGATAAGCCCGAAAAACTTGACAGCCTGGATCAGAAAGCAGAGGCATTTTCAAGCCTAAATCTCTAACCACAATTTGGCTTTGGCGATCGTCGGTACTGGCAACCATCAATAATTCTATATTGCGATCGGCAAATTTTTCCCAGTTTTCATTCAAAGCTTTAATGTGAGGAAAACAGAAAGGGCAATATTGCTTTTCAGTAAAAATCCGCGTAAAAGCCAGAATTACCGGCTTATCGCCCCGATAATTCGACAGCCGCACCAATTTGCCATTATTAATATCCGGCAATTCAAAATCTGGCGTCCTCTGTCCCAGCTTCAGAACATTACTCGCCGGAACAGGCAATAAATTTTGGAAAAACCGCTCATTTAACAAGCCGCTAAAATTAGTAGAAGTCAGCATATTTCCTAATTTGGTAATTGCTAATTGCTAATTGGTAATTAAAAATCCGCTTAAATAAATGCCTCTGCGGGTACGGACACGGCAGCGCCGTGTCCCTACACATATAATCTGCTTAAACCGCAGCAAAGAATACCTTAGACTTGACAGGATCGGGAGTCATGGTCTTGTCACCGGGCTGCCAGCCGGCGGGACAAACTTCATCGGGGTGAGACTGGACGTGTTGGATAGCTTGCAGAGTTCGGAGAGTTTCGTCCACGTTGCGGCCGAAGGCAAGATTGTTGATAGTAGAGTGTTGGATGATGCCTTCTTTGTCGATGATGAACAGACCTCGAAGGGCAATACCTGCTTCTGGGTCGAGGACGTTGTAGGCCGAACTAATTGTTTTTTTGAGGTCAGCAACTAAGGGATAGTTGAGGTCGCCAACACCGCCAGATTTGCGGTCTGTTTGTATCCAAGCGAGGTGAGAGAATTCACTGTCAACGGATACGCCGAGGATTTCGGTATCGATTTTCTTGAAGTCCTCGAAGCGATCGCTAAATGCTGTAATCTCAGTCGGGCACACAAAGGTGAAGTCCAAGGGGTAGAAGAACAGGACTACATACTTTTTGCCTTTATAGTCGGACAGTTTAACTGTCTTGAATTCCTGATCCACTACGGCTGTTGCTGCGAAATCGGGTGCAGCTTGACCAACCCGGAGGCATTCACTGGTCATAGATTTTGTTTCCTTTTTTACGAACTGTTACAAATATATCATACTCATAACGACTACAAGTATCTTCTAGAGAAACCAAAAAAAAACGCTCTCAAATTTGAGAGCGCAATTTTTTGGATTAAATAATGGCTCAGGCGGGATTTGAACCTGCGACCTTGGGCTTATGAGTCCCCTGCGCTAACCACTGCGCCACTGAGCCAAATCTACTTCACGATTTACTATCGTAGCACGGTAGGGCTAGCTATGTTCTCTTTTCAAGCAACACAATTTCTAATGACTTCCAGTAAAAGTTATGAGTTTTGCTAATCATTCAAAACCCATAACTTCCGACCAGTAGTTACCGAGAAGCGCTGGAGGCATCGTCGGGCAGTAAAGCCATTGGGTTGATAGCACCCTGTCCGGCGGGATGAATTTCAAAGTGCAAGTGCGGCCCGGTACTGAAGCCAGTGCTGCCCATTTCTGAAATCTGTTCCCCTTGAGCGACTCTCTGACCCTTTTGCACCAAAATTCGGCTGTTGTGGGCATAGACAGTCTCAGTGCCGTCAGGATGGGTAATTTCCACCAGATACCCGTAGCCGCCGTCGTTCCACTGAGCATAGGTAACCACCCCGTCTGATGCTGCCACAATTGGCGTGCCGATCGGCCCTGCAATATCAATTCCTTTGTGCATCCGTCCCCAACGCCAGCCGTA
The DNA here is from genome assembly GCF_036700645.1 of Microcoleus sp. S36b_A4. Classification (NCBI taxonomy): domain Bacteria; kingdom Bacillati; phylum Cyanobacteriota; class Cyanophyceae; order Oscillatoriales; family Microcoleaceae; genus Microcoleus; species Microcoleus sp. S36b_A4. Next base: position 70,516 of record NZ_JAUBPI010000009.1, read on the forward strand.
GCCAGAAGTCAGAACGCCCTTAGACGGCCAAATAAACTGGTTAGCCGACTGTTGTTTGCCGTTAGGCAGATAAGTATCAGGGCTCGAAAGCGGAGGCAGTTCTGGAGAAACCATGCGTCCCAAAGACGGGTTGCTTAGGGGATCGTAACCGTCGGCTCCCAAAGGAGCAGTTGCTACCACAGGCCGCTGCCCAGCAGAGTTCGGCGTCAGGTTGATCGGTTGCAGTTCCGCTGCGCGAGCGGGGTCTAAACGCTCTTGCTGCTGCTTCTGAACCTGCTCAGACCAGGCTCTCGATGGCGGTCTGCTGATTTCATTTTGCACCGCCTCAGTATAGTCGGGGGTGTAAAGATAGGGATTGGCACTTGGCATATCCTCAGACGGGTTGACCGAGGACCCGTCATTTGGAGCCAAGGACACCGCATTGGCGCCGATCGAATTGCGCGAGGCACGATATTCCTCTCGCAGCCTGACAACTTCTGCCCTCAAGCGTTCGGAATAAGGGTTGAGAGCTTCTGCGGTAGGGAGAGGCTCCGATTTCGACTCTGGTACAGCACTAGTTGGCTCCGCATTTGAGCCCTGGGCGCTAGTATTTGCCACGAAGCTGATCGGCTGCGGGTATTCTCCCGTAGCGATGGCGGTAGCAGTTGCACTGGCTGGCGAGGGCAGGGCACTGGTGTCAACTGCACCTGTAAATGTTGGTTCGCCTTGAAGATCCAGCTTCCGTGGATCGCTAATGGTTTGGGAAACTTGAGTCAGCGGAATGCTGTTAATTTGAGGAACCATCGGCGCTGAAATATTGTTCAGACCTTCCAGGTTCTCCAGCGGAGAGACAACAGGCACTTTGGGCGCGGGTGCTGCAACGCCAGCACCGGCTATTTCCGAGGTAGACGAGCTGGGGTTCAAAGATGCGGGAACCGAACTCGCCGCCCAGACAGATGTAGAGTTGGAGGCAGAATAAGAGGCTGCCGCCTGCACCCCTGGATTTTTAAACCCAACTTGGGGAATTTTCAGCCGTTGATTGACATTCAGCAAGTTGGGGTTGCCGAGCTTGTTGACGGAGATCAGATCTGTGGGCGATACGCCGTGACCTTTGGCGATCGCATCTAGCGTATCTCCCGGACGCACGCTGTAGAGAACCTCAGCCGGCGCGGCGGTACTTCCCGCAGGGGGGACTAGCACAGTGGGTGTTGCCAAAGACTGTTCAATTGACTCTAATGCTTGATCGGGCGATGCTACTTGACCTCCCCCGGAATTGGGAATTACAGGTGTGGCATCGAGGTCAGGAATAGTGGTCCCAGTTGCATATCCGGGGGAGGTCAGCGTCGGTGCTGACTCCGGCAAAAATGCCGCAGGTGTAGATAAATTTGCTCCCCCCTCCGACCCGAACATAGTTCGACCCGATTCTGTGGTGCGGTTTTCCTGTTTTTTCAAACTGTCGATCGCCCCGTCTGCATTCGGGATCTCGATCGAACTTTGTTCCGGTACCGTCGTGACCAGCGGGGTCGCTGCGGTTGATGGCAGCGCTGTCATGGCTGCACTATCCAATGGCTCGGAGCCAGTCAGATTTAACTCTTGTTCGGGATTGACCGTCGCTGCGCGATCTAGCGAAGCCGATGTGCTATAGCCGGCGTTCTGTTGTGGTGTGGCTTCCGTCGCAGTCGGAATTCTGAGCTGTTGGCCAACTTGGAGTATGGTATCGGGTTGGATGTCGTTGGCAGTTGCTAGTGCCAACGGTTCAACTTCATAATCCCGAGAAAGCTCCCAAAGGCTTTGCCCCTCCTGCACCTTAACCGTCGCGGGTTCATAAGGTGATCCGGGCTGTTCGGCCCTGGAACCGTCAACTTGTGCCGACGTAGCGGGCCCGTTGGCCGATACTGGCTGTACTTCAGCGGTGGATTCTGATGTCGGTGCGAGTTCAGACGCGCGAGCGCTGTCTCCATTTCTCGGTAGCAGGATGCCAGAAGCACCTACCGATATTGCCAGCCCGATCGTGGCGAGAGAGCGAACTCTGCCTGTGCTGAGCGTTGTCTGTTTGGATGGTTCCGCAGAACCGTCTCTGTCGATTTCACTAGCCTGAACAGGCTTAATTTGGGGATATGTTCGTTTCAAAAAAACGACCTCCTACTGAGAAGCGCTAACTGTCCTTGGAAACACTCAAGGGGATCGCATGACGCTGAGTTTAAATCAACAAGCAAAAATATTCTGATTGTTGACAGCTATCATGCTTAGGCCAGATTACCTTGCTTTTTTAATTTAGACAAGCTCAAACCGTCAGAAATTTTAAAATTCTCGGTCAAACCTGCTGCAATTAACCCCACAAGCCTTACACCGTAATAGCTGGAACGAATACATAAAATCTTCGTTCCGGTAAGGCTCTGAACTCTCACCTATTATCAAACTTTAGGCTAATTTCCGGACAACCTACAACCGTATATTTACTAGATATAGTGTTCAGACCCAAGCTGGTACTCGCTCACGCCCTAAATCCCTAAAATCCTCTGTTTTTGTTGCTGAATCATCTTGGGAGTAATTTTGTGTTGCTGATAACAATCTGTTTTTGACTGAATAAAATATATTAATGTCGGCTATCTAGATTTTCACCCCTTTGATACAAATTTCTTATATTTAAATGCAGCTTTGCCAGCCTCCGGCAGCTATTAAATATCTATATATTTATGTGTTGATAATGATTTATCCCAGCTCCCCCAACTGTCGTTTAGCCTCAAATAAACCCACAGCCGCGCTGACGGAGAGGTTCAAACTCCTGACTCCAGGCTGGCTCATCGGAATAAAAACTGTGGCGTCGCAGGCATCCAAGACGAATTGGGGAATGCCTACAGTTTCCGAGCCAAACATTAGCCAGTCGCTGGGCTGAAATTGGAATTGCGCGTAATTGCATCGCCCGCCAGTGCTGAATCCGATCGCTCGTCCCCCGCGCTGGTCCCGATAGGCCCCAAAAGCCGCTAAGTCTTCGTGGCACTGGAGATTGACGTAGGGCCAGTAATCTAAGCCGGCCCGTTTCAGGTAGCGATCGCTAATTTCAAACCCCAGCGGGCCAACTAAATGCAGTTCCGTGCCTGTGGCAGCGCAAGTGCGGGCGATATTGCCAGTATTCGGGGGGATTTGCGGGTGAATCAAGACAAGTTGGGGCATGAAGCTAATTAAAAGCGAAAAATACAGCTCTTGGGAAATTTATAAAACTACCCACAGGTAGATATACCTTATAGCTTTTATTTATAACCTTTGTCGAACTCCATTGATTAAATATTCTGATTTGTTTTAAGGGTGGCGATCTGCAACTTTGGACAATCAAGCATCCAGGATATAAGCCCCCGGATTCATCCGTCCAGAAATAAAAAACCTGTATCCGATAAAGGAGTCCCCGAATTTATCCGTGGGGTCAATCTAAAATCTAAAATCTAAAATCTAAAATCGATTGACCGGGAGGTTCGGGCTATTTCTATTGGCTGAGTACGCATAGCCAGGGGGCTAGTGAAAGCCCCCGTTATAATAACGGCGAGTACTTCAGGCAACTAACTGGGCGCACAAGTTGTCTTCTAGCTCCCATTCTTGGTGAGCCATCCCCTGAATCCCTTGCAGAATAATACTGCGGGTGTCCGAACCGCCCTCGTGTAGCTTCAACCACTGCTGGGCCGTGTTGCCTTCCCGGAGAATCTTTTTGAGTGGCGAGAGAAAGCAACTAAAGCCGCGTTTTTTGGCTATAGGCCACACTTCGCGGTAAATTTCCTCAATCCAATCTCGTGCCAGAATAGTTCTGCCGTCTTGCCAGTGAGTAAGTTCGGCATCCAAACTTTGCCGGGATGCAGCAATTTCGTTGGCGTCTGTGAGGGCAACTAAGTCTTCGTTGCGGGTAGCCGCAGGCAAGGTGCTGAGTTCTAAGGGGTCTAAGCTGGGGTCTTCCATCATCTGCCAGATGCGAGCTTCTAGTAAGGCAGTAATGGCCAACAAAGCCAGAGGATTGACTTCGAGGTCGCAAATTCTCAGTTCGAGGCGATTGAGACAGTAAGGGCGACGATCGCCATTTGGTCGCACTGCAGACCACAAATGGCGGACGTTTTGCATAGTACCGAGTTCTAGCTGTTCTTCAGTCCACTGAATGTAATGCTTGTGACTTTCAAACAGGGGAACGATAGCGGGAGTTTTGGGAAACAAACCCCACCGAGTCGAATGATAGCCCGTCACTTCGCCGTCTAGGAAGGGGGAAGAGGCGCTCAAGGCAAGGTATAGCGGTGCTTCGACGCGGGCGAGGCGGATGGCGCGCATCAGCATTTCTGGTTGGGAGATGCCGATGTTGATGTGAATGCTGGCGGTGACGACTTTGGTGCCGTAGGTTTGCTCGATGTAGGTGTGGTAGGGGTTGTTGGGATCGGATCGGTAAAATCGATCGCTCCCCCCAAGAGACAAGGTACTTCCCGGCAGCAAGGTATAGTCGCCCAATTGTTTGAGGTACTCGCGCAGCCGGACTCGCGGCTTGACTAAGGCGCACAGCAGGCGATCGTAGCTGCATAGCGGGGCGGTCGTGTACTCCACATTGCGGCTATCAGGCTCCCGCACAAATCCCTCTAGATCGGCAACTATGCGATCGGATAGACCGACAACCTCACCTTCGGGAGTGCCGGTATACATTTCTACTTCAAAGCCTTTTGATAGCAGCACGTTTGTTCCTCAGCTAAGTTGAGTGCTAGTTTCTAGTATCCCAAAAATTGACCTGTTCATACTATCTTCCACGGGACAGAGTTGAAATTTTTCGCCACGGGCACTGAAACCGGATTTTTCGGCGCCGGCTAGTTTGAGCGTTTGTGTGTTAGTTGCGAGCCCGCCACGACAAATACTCCCCTCGCAAAGAGTTTCCGAGGCGGTTTTAGACTCAGAAAGGCTGTTTGTTCGATCGCGGGTGTGTTTCAGTGGGAATTCGTGACGATCGAACTTATGGTGAATAGAACCCACTCCTGCCTCAGTTCGTCATCTGCTTTCAGCCTTGAGGGGGATAGCCGCAGATATATCTTGGGTGCGATGCTAAAAGATCACTCTGCAATAGTTTTGAGCTATTATTAACCCCTAAAAATCCCTGTGAAAGAGCAAGAAAGAACCCCTCCCAATTTTTGGAATATGCTCAGCAATTTAGCCTTAGTCCGGTTTTTGCTTTTATTTGCTTCTGGTTGGGCTGGACTGCAACTTTTAGCTTACTTTGAAACTGCAGTCGCGGTTTTCACCATTGCTGCACTCGTGGCTTTTTTGCTCAACTATCCGGTGCGAACTCTCCAGAAATTTTTACCGCGAAGTTTAGCTGTCGCCTTCGTTGTCTTGCTCACCATTTTAGTTTTTGGCGGTCTCACCGTCACCGTAGGCGTCACTCTTTTATCTCAAGGGCAGCAATTAATTGACAGCATGACTGAATTTGTGAATGCTCTAGCGCCTCTGTCCGAGCGCATCGAAGCATTCCTGCAGGCGAGAAACCTGCAAGTTAACCTGCGAGTTATTGAGGAACAACTGCGAAATCAAGCTTTGGCTGGAGTTGTATCGAGTATTGCTTTTTTACAAGTATTTTTAACCAACTTATTGAATTTAATATTAATTATGGTAGTGGCTTCTTTCATGTTACTTGATGGAGAGAGGCTGTGGCTGTTAGTTCTCAAGTTTATACCTCGACACCTGCATAGGCGTTTAAGTGTAACAATAGAAAAAAACTTTTTAGGATTTTTTCAGGCACAAATCCTGTTAATGTTATTTTTGACAACAGCAAGTTTTTTGATTTTTCTGCTGTTAGATGTGAAATTTCCCTTAATTTTAGCCTTTATTATCGGATTGTTTGATTTAGTTCCAGGAATCGGAGCGACGCTGGGGATTAGCTTAGTTTGTTTTATTGTATTGTCTCAAAATGTATGGCTAGCTTTAAAAGTATTGGCAGCTTGCATTGTTTTGCAGCAAGTTCAAGACAACTTTATTCATCCGAGACTCATGCAAAATTCTCTTAACCTCAATCCGGTAGTGGTATTTTTTGCACTGTTAGTTGGGGCAAGATCAGCAGGACTTTTAGGTATATTTCTGGCGATTCCGCTAGCGGGAGTGATAGTTAGCTGGTTTGACATTGAAGAAATGCAAGCGGAAAGTTAATTGATACAGCCCTCCTATTTTATATAAAATCAGGCTGAAAAATTCAGTTTTCACTTGCCGACTAGAATTCCCATGCTTCAAAAACTCTCCTGGGCCCAAAGCGCAACTAAAAGTAAAGAGAAAAAAGCAACTTATGGTAAACCTTACTGGGTCAAGTTAATGAATAAATTGCAAGTCAGTAGGAAATCTTTCTTCTTCTGGTTCTGGATCATAAATGTAATCGCAGTCAAAACGCAGAGCTTGAGAGTGGCGACTGATAGAAAATCCGCAATTACTCACCATTTCTGTAGTAAAAGTTGCCATGACTAACTCAATTAGCCTTCTGTAGGAAATGTTAGGTAGTTGAACGTAATAGGTGCGCCTGGCAAAAAAGATTCTCTCATCTTTCGGGAGAATTATGCCATTAATTCTGTGTGCGTGTTGAATCGGCTTGATGTAGGTTTCAATAAACTGCGACTGATTTTTTTGCAGTCTCGCTAATCTTTCGTGTTGCAACCAGCTCATTTGAAACACAATTTTAATAAATTCAAAGCCCAAAATGTAGTTAAAAACATTATTACGTTCTTCTGTACTCAAGACGAAGCGGAGTGCTGATTCTAAATATTGGTCAGTTTCTCGGAGCGATTGTTGAGCTGAGTGGATATAAAATTGTTTGATGTAGCTTCTTAAATCTGATTCGTTTAATTGTTTTTTGACCCGAAATCTGATTAAATACTCTTTGACTCGGTGTAGAGTATCTACATCTTCAAACATTTTTGAGACTAAACCGTCGGCTGTATAATTATCTAAAAATTCTGCTTGCAAGTCGGGAGTAGATGCACACAATATGTAGCAGAGGGACAAGACATAGCGCCGTTGGTTCCAAGGCAAGCTTTGGGCCCATTCTTTAACTTCTACAGGGAGTTTTTGGAGCACGGTATCTGTGTGGGGGAGTTGAGCAAGGTCGGCATATTTATGTTTTTGTTTAATCATTGCCTGAAACCTTATATTAGTAAGTATACAGAGTCGTAGATCGCAGATGATGGGAGAGGGGAGCTGCGAGGGAGGGCTGCTAGTTATTCTGTCTTATTTTCTTGCCATCTATCTAAATATACATTCTGGAGGGAACATAAGCCGTGATCTGTCTCACACTTTAGCGAGTTTTAAATCACAAATGCTAGCTCTTTGCATCACTTTTTGCGACTATGAGTGTCACTCATAAAACTTATTCACGTCACCGGATCAACAGTGGGTTTCGTTGAGGATTAAGTCGGGTGATTCATAAGTTTTTGTTAGTAATGATTACTGAGATCAATCATGAACTTGACTACAAGTATTTTCCCGGAAAATCAGTGCCAAGACTTAACTTTTTGCGATCGCCTCGTGCAACAAGTGCGACAGTGGCTTGATAGCATTGCCGTGGGAGAGCCGCAAGTAACTCAGTGGTGTGCCAACTTATACCCGCACGGTGTCCTTTTGAGAGAGATATTCCGTTATAGGGACACCATATTTTCCACATACCGCCTATGTGCAAGCTTAATCCTGTGTATGAGGAATTAGTGCGGTTGCGTTTTCTATCGCCCTCGTTTTTTCCTAACCTATACGGGGAAGATGTAACGCCGTAGCTAATTGAGGGGTGTCATACCTCGATCGCCCAGTGATCTCAATTATTTATGGGGTCTGTCGCTTTGGTAGTTGCGAGAGCCATAACTTAAGCCATAATTGTTGATAATATCAATGGATGCCTGTCGATAGGAGTGGGTATTCATCGTGGCGCTTAAGCCAAAAATAACATCAAACTGTAGCAGCAAAAACAATAACTATAAAAATAATTTAATAATCTACATGGGCTCAGGGAAGTGAATATGTTTAACGCAACTGAACTGCTGATTAAGGCTTTTGTCAATCGCCTGATTGAAGGCTACCGCCACACTTATGGCGGGTTTAAATCTGACTATGGCGAAATTATTGCTTGGGTGGCGAGTATGGCTTTAGAAAATATTGCTAATAGCGATGCTCTTTACCATAATGTCGAACACACTATTTTAGTGACCTTGGTGGGACAAGCAATTCTGGGTGGTAAACACATCCGCGAAGGGGGTGTTTCCTGCGAAGATTGGCTGCACTTCCACATTGCTTTGCTATGTCACGATATCGGGTATGTTAAAGGTGTTTGCCGACAAGATAGAATAGATTTGGGACTGTATGCGACGGGAATAGGCGACCTGAAATTAACGCTGCCTCCGGGGACGACGGATGCTAGTTTGATGCTTTATCATGTCGATCGCGGAAAAATGTTTATTGACGAGCGTTTTGGCGGTCACAAACTGATTGATGCTGAGCTGGTTAAGCATAATATTGAGCTGACTCGTTTTCCAGTTCCTGCAAATGAAGATTATCAAGATACTGTAAATTATCCTGGTTTAGTTCGGGCTGCTGATTTAATTGGTCAGTTGAGTGATCCGCGATATTTGCAAAAGATTGCGGCGCTGTTTTACGAGTTTGAGGAAATTGGGCAAAATCGGGTTTTGGGCTATCAAAATCCGGGGGAGTTGCGGGATGGTTATCCCACGTTTTATTGGAATGTGGTTTATCGGTATGTGAAGGATGCGATCGGCTATTTGGAACTGACGCAGCAGGGGAAACAAGTTGTTGCTAATCTGAGCGCCAATGTTTTTCGGGTGGAGCATTCTCAGGTTCCAGAGTCTGCGGTGGCTGTAGTTAGCTAGGGTTGGGGTGGATGTAGCGCGATCGTTCTTTTCAACTGATTCGCGGTCAAGGTTACTTTAAGTTAAAACCTGTAATTGCTTTGACAATTACTGATTTTGAAATGTTTGATAATGACCAATAAGTAATCTCTAGTTTTGTGTTTAAGGAGCAAAAGCGTTTATTTGATTATGTCGAGCCAGAGATTGAACTAATATTTATCGCATTGCCAAAATTCAATAAACAATTGGATGAGTTAGAAACTTTGACTGACAAGTGGATTTATTTTATGAAAAATGCTCCCAGCTTGGAAATAGTGCCGTCAACAATGGAAACAGTATCGGAAATACAGCAAGCCTTTGCGATTGCTAATGAAACTAATTTGAATCCAGAGGAGTTGGCAGATTTAGAAGAACGCGAAATGTTTATTGTCGATCAGCAGGGTTGGGTGTCTTGCTCAGGGGAATTGAAAAACGAATTGCACAAGCCAGAGAACAAGGCATCGCAGAAGACAGAGAAGAAGGACTCGCGCTAGGAATGAGAGAAAAGGCTCTGGAAATTGCTAGGTAACTTCTCAATGTCCTTGACAATCAAACCATTAGTCAAACTACTGGTTTGAGCGTTGAAGATATCCAAAACTTGCGGGAGGAATGGAAGGAAGGGAAAAAGTACGATCGCACAAGTAGTGTACCTTTTCTCGTTACCAGGATCAGCCTGGTAGCGTAGGTTTTTGAGGCTTTGCATCTTGGATTGAGAATTACGCTAAATATTAACTCTCATCCACTTAATGCTCAAGGATGAGTCTGCCCTCCGTCTAAAGGAAGATTTCATTAAACCAGTAAATTCCGTATGATGCTGTAAAAGTCAGTCAGAGGGGAAAGCTATCTCCGACTCCAGTTCCGAATAACTGACCAATCTTACAATATAAAAAAATACATCTCATGACACCAGTCACTCCCAATCAAACTTCCTCTCAATACGAAGTTAGCGAATCAGAAGAAAAAATTGAGTCTCTGGTAGAAGAAGTTAAGCCAGAAAGCGAAATCGATTTAGAATTCCTCTACACCAGAGACATTGAATTCCGACAAGAAACAATTTATTTCATTGTAGTCGATCGCTTTTACGACGGCGACCCCGCAAATAACGAAGGCCCCAACCCAGAACTTTACGATCCAGAAGGGAAAGATTGGGGCAAATATTGGGGCGGCGACTTGCAGGGAGTTATCGACAAACTAGACTACTTAAAAGATATGGGAGTTACCGCAGTTTGGCTGACTCCACTGTTCGAGCAGGTTGAAGCATTATTTGTCGAACAAGCTGCAATTCACGGCTACTGGACTAAAGATTTCAAGCGACTAAATCCCCGCTTCATTGCCACAAGCGACAATCCTTCTATCAATCAAACACAAGAAACTAAAGATACCGTATTTGACAAATTAGTATACGAGTTGCACCAGCGAAACATGAAACTCGTGCTCGATATTGTCTGCAATCACAGCAACCCAGATTTTAGTGGTAAAAAAGGTGAACTCTATGACGACGGCGTAAAAATAGCTGACTTTAACGACGATGACGATGACTGGTATCACCACTATGGCGAAGTCACAAACTGGGAAGATGAATGGCAAGTTCAAAACTGCGAACTGTCTGGTTTAGCAACTTTCAATGAAAACAATATTGCCTACCGGAATTACATTAAATCAGCAATTAAACAATGGCTGGACAGAGGTGTTGATGCTTTGCGGGTTGATACAGTCAAGCATATGCCTATTTGGTTTTGGCAGGAATTTAATGCTGACATTTTAACACATAGACCTGATGTTTTCATTTTTGGCGAATGGATTTACAGCGACCCGAGAAACGATCGTTCTGTGGAATTTGCCAACGAGTCAGGGATGACTATTTTAGATTTTGGTCTGTGCGTGGCAATTCGAGAAGTATTGGGGAAGGGTGCGGGCGCGGGATTTAAGTTAGTCCAAGATGTCCTGAATTTGGATCACCGCTACTACGGGGCGACGGAGTTGATTACTTTTATTGACAACCACGATATGCCCAGGTTTCAGTCGTTGAATCCAGATCCAGAAATGCTGCATTTGGCGATATGTTTAATTATGACGACTCGCGGTATTCCCTGCATTTATTACGGCACTGAACAGTATCTGCACGATGATACAGATGGGGGAAATGACCCCTACAACCGCCCCATGATGGAAAAGTGGAATACTGATGCGCCGATTTACCGAGATGTGCGGTTGCTGTCTGGATTGCGGCGGCTGAATCCAGCTATTTCGATGGGGAGTCAGTGGCAAAAATATCTAACTCCTGATGTTTATTGTTACGTGCGCCGCTATCGCGATTCCGTGGTGTTTGTAGCGATGAATCGTGGCAGTTCTGTTACAACAATTGAAGAGGTTGATACTGAGCTGCCTGATGGAGAGCATACGGAGGTTTTATCGCGCCGCAAGTTTGAAGTTAAAGATGGGATGCTGTACAACCTTGAGTTGGGTTCGCAGGAAGTAATGATTTTTAGCCGCGTCGGCGAGCGAGTTAAGGCGAAAACTATTGTGCGGGCGCAGCTTAACAGCGTTAGAACTCAGCCTGGGGAAAGAATTGTGGTGATTGGAGATTGTCCTGAACTGGGGAATTGGGATATTAGTAAGGGTTTCCCGTTGGAGTATATCAATACTAATACTTGGTTCGGGGAAATTCCTTTTAATGAAAGTGCCGGGAAGTTAATTTCTTATAAGTATGCGCTGCTACGGGAAGGACTGTCGCCGCTGCGAGAAAATCTGGTTTGCCGCCGCTGGGTTTTAGTTTCGGAAGGGACTGTGAAATGGCGGGATAAGTGGGCGAGTGGACGGGAGTCTTAATAGTTTTGATTTCTCAGTTTTGAGTGAAACCGTTTTAGGCACAGACACCGGGTTTGATAAACGAAAGTAATTCCTTAAGGCTTTCGATTATCTTTTTAAAACCCGGTTTATTTAGTAGGTAAGTAACTGCTGTGAGATTTAATTAGGAACTGCAACTCATAATTTATTATTTTTTAAATATGATTTAGGTAATAAATAGTTGGGCTTTTTATCTATATCAGTAAGGTGTGCATTGTGCATCCTCCGGGCGTGATGTATGGTGCGCCTCGGCGCACCATACATTTTTATTAAAGCGATCGCAATTTCTCGACCAAAACATCGATATAAAGTTCGCTGCTATGCTGGTTCACAACCATTTCGTAGCCCCGCTGCACTTGAGATTCAGCTTCTTGAGGATTTTTTAGCAAATGGACGGACGATCGCCTCGCGCAAACCTGCTGCCTCTCCCACATCTACGACTTTGGCAATATGCGGGGCCGCTAAATAATCGACGATACCTTGAGTCCGAGTAATGACGACCGGCCGCTTGCAGGCCATGGCTTCCAGCAAAACCTGCACTCCAGCAGCATATTTATTGTCTACCAAACAAACTGCAATTACGTCTGCATCGCGGTAAAGCTGCACTAAATCCGGCCATTCGTAGAACTTGCGGGACATATTTTCTGGCATAGTATCGGGGAAAGCTTGCGATAAAGCCTTAGTATCTTTAGAAAAACCGCTAATTTTTACCGCAAACGGTGCTGATGTTTAGGAAACCGGGTTGATCGACACCCGCACGCAAATCCTGTACGAATCAAAAACAGTGACACAGGCCGATCGATTCCATCGATTCCAAGGACTTAAGCTTTTATGCTGAAGTTAGCTAAAAAATTTATGTTTAACCTCATGTATATTTCTCCAGAGCAAGACAAAAAAATTCGCTACACCCTGCGCGAGAGCGGTCAAGAAGCTTACAAGCTAGCAGCCGAACCTTTTGAAGTTTCAGAGAAAGGGCCCAACGACTACGTGACGAGTATCGATCAATACCTAGACCGACAACTATCGGCAGCATTTAGCGCTTTGTTTCCTGAAGACGGCTGGATCACCGAGGAAAACAGCTCCTCCAGAGCAGCTTACGGGGCTAATTACCAGCGCCTCTGGTGCATCGATCCCCTGGACGGGACAGAAGAATTTATTCGGGGAAAACTACACTACGCTTCGATGGTGGGGCTGCTGCTTGAGGACGAACCTGTGGCCGGCTGGCTCTACGCCCCGGCTTTTGACCAAATGTATTTTGGCGGCAAAGATTGGGGATTGTTCCAAACTGTGGGAACCCAAGCGCCGCAGCCGATCTCGCTATGCAAACCCCCGGCTCTGACAGCGGAAAATTGTAAAATTATTCTCGGAGACAAAGACCAGAAAAACTACGCCAGGGCGATCGCCCAAAGCATCCCCGGAGCAGAATTTTACTCGCTGGGCAGCTTTGGCTTAAAAGTGATGGAAGTTATCTTCGGTCGAGCTGGTTTGTATCTGTATCTCAATGGCAGAGTTAAAGTGTGGGATACCGTCGGCCCTCTGGCTTTAGCAAAAGCAGCCGGATTGGTTTGTTGCGACTTGCAAGGTCAACCGCTGAGGTGGACTAAAGATGCGATCGAGCCGGAGACTCTGGCCCACACCCAGTCAATCGCGATCGGCTGGCCGGAATACATAGAACCTCTGTTGGGCAAAGTTCAACAAGCAGTGGCAGGCTTGTAAACCCGTTTAAGATTAAAGAATCTACCAATTTTACGTGAACCGAGCCTCTGCACCCTTATCATCAATTAAAGGAGCAACGGATTGTTTGTGTTCCCAAACATCGATCGTTCCCTAGCTGTTGGGTGTCGCCTAATCATATTTCCCACCTCCGCGAGTTTGCATGAAGACAGAAGCTTTCAGTGAGCTATTCCCTCTATTTAAGGGTGCTAACCCAGAAACCTTGGGAGGGCTGCTATCAAATGCCGTCAAGCACGAGTATCCCCCGGGCCGAGCTGTGGTGATGGAGGATTCTTGGGGCAACGCGATTTACTTTGTCGTGTCCGGCTGGGTCAAAGTCCGGCGCCTTTCAGACGATCGAGCTGTATCAATGGCTATTTTAGGACGAGGTGCCTTCTTCGGCGAAATGGCCATTCTGGACGAATCTCCCCGATCGAATGACGTGCTTGCTCTATCGCCCGTGCGGCTGCTCAGCGTCACAGCTCAGCGATTTATCCAAACCCTGTTTAAAGATCCGCAATTGCACCACCGGATGCTGCAACTGATGGTACGGCGACTCCGCCAAACCAATCTCCGCTATCAACTCCGAAACCGCCAGCCAGCGGTTAAACTAGCAAATACTTTAGTCGAGCTGGCAGAAAACTACGGTCAGAAAACTGCTGAGGGCAAAGATATCTTCAATATTCCTTATGAAGACTTAGCTGATGTCACAGATATCACCCTAGATGAAACCAGCAAAATTATGGAAAAACTCGATAGTAAAGGTTGGATCAAAATCGATCCAGACCGCGAAACTATCCATTTGATCAACCTCAAGCACTTGATTAATTTGGCAAGTCAATGACTGATGTTACTTATGAGGATACCTCGTCCGCTGCCGGCCACCGTCAGGTGCAATTAACAGCACCGACAATTCAATATTCGGTGGCGATGCCCAATCCTGAATCCCATCTCTTTGAAGTAACTTTGCGCGTGCAAGGTTGGTCGGAGCCGGTTCTGGATTTAAAAATGCCTGTCTGGACTCCCGGTTCTTACTTGGTTCGAGAGTACGCCCGCCACCTGCAAGATTTTAGCTCCCAGGCGGGCGATTCCCTACCAAATAGCTACGCCGCGCGTGCTTTACCTTGGCGCAAGCTCAGTAAAAATCACTGGCAAATTGAGACAAATTTGGTGTCAGATGTCACGGTTTTCTACCGCATTTTTGCCAACGAACTGACAGTGCGAACCAATCATTTAGACTCGACTCACGGTTATTTCAATCCGGCGGCTTTGTGCTTTTTCTTGCCCGGTTTTGAGCGCAACTGCTACACGGTGAAGGTTGTGCCACCGCAGCCCCAATGGCGCACCGTTACTACTTTGCCACCTGTTTCTGGCCAAAATCTTACTTTCGCTGCTGTGGATTTTGACACTCTAGTAGACAGTCCTTTTGAGATTGGCTATCACGAAGTGTACGAGTTTGAAGTGATGGGAAAACCCCACCAGCTAGTTGTTTGGGGAAAAGGCAATTTAGAACCGGAACGGGCGATTCGAGACATCCAAAAAGTGATCGAAGTCGAGGCAAAAATGTTCGGCGGTTTACCTTACGAACGCTATGTGTTTTTCCTGCATTTGTCCAGTTCAGGTTTTGGCGGTTTGGAACACAAGGAGAGTTGCACTCTCAACTATCCGCGTTTCGGTTTTCGGGCTAAGGAAAAGTATGAACGCTTTATTCAGTTGGTGGCTCACGAGTTTTTTCACCTGTGGAATGTCAAGCGCATTCGACCGAAAGCTCTGGAAGTATTTGACTACGAAAAAGAGAATTATACTCCTTCTTTATGGTTCTCTGAAGGCACTACCAGTTATTACGATTTGGTGATTCCTTTTCGAGCGGGTCTCTACAGCATCAAAGGTTTTTTCCAAGGTATGGCTAAGGAAATTACTCGCTTGCAGACGACTCCGGGGCGGAACGTGCAGCCTCTGAGTGAGTCGAGCTGGGATGCTTGGATTAAACTTTATCGCCGGGATTCTAACAGCGACAATTCACAGATTTCCTATTATTTGAAAGGGGAAGTAGTTTCATTTTTGCTCGATTTGTTGATTCGAGCCAGACACGGCAATGAGCGATCTCTGGACGATGTGATGCGTTTAATGTGGCAGCAGTTTGGCAAGGCTAATTCGGCTGAAAATGGCGATTTTGACCTGAAGTCGGAAACAGACGGCAAGTCGGCGCATTTGACATCAAACGGAAAGTTAAATTCTGCTTCGCTGCCCGCAGAAATAGGCTTTACTCCCGAAGAGTTGCAAAGTGCGATCGAGTCCGTCGCCGGCATCGATTTGAGCGACTTTTTTGCGCGCTATATAGACGGCACAGAAGAGTTGCCTTACAACAAGTATCTGGAACCTTTCGGGCTGCAAATTTCGGTAGATGAAACTGACCGAAACCCTCGCATCGGTTGGACGTTGGGAACGGAAAACGGACGGGAAATGGTTAAATTTGTCGAAGTAGGATCTCCGGCACAATTGGCGGGAATTGACGCTGGGGACGAGTTGCTGGCGATCGAAGGTTTTCGGGTAAATTCAGAACAAGCAGGCGAGAGGCTTAAAGATTATCAGCCGGGGGACACAATAGAGGTGACAGTTTTTCACCAAGACGAACTGCGGACTCGTCGTGTGACTCTCGCGCCGCCCCTGCCTGGCCGTTACTCGATCGTGCCTGTGGACAAGCCCACTACTATTCAGAAACAAAACTTTACTGGATGGCTGGGAGTTCCTCTATCAAAATTGTGACATAAATGAAGGGGAACCGGAAAGAAAAAACTAGAAGGAATCAAGCTGAACTCCCAATTCCCAATTCCCAATTCCCAATTCCCAATTCCCAATTACCAATTTTGATTATGCAAACCCCACCTCCTCCATCAATTACGCCCCGCCAGATGAATCTGCTGAGAATTGTTGCTTCTATGGCATGGGCAGACGGCGAACTCGCTACCGAAGAAGTTAATTTAATGCTTGATCGCTTTTGTCGTTTGTTTGCCCCAGATACCGACGGACAACAAATGCAACAAGAACTGCGGGATTACATCATGCAAAATATTCCCCTTGATGAGTTGATCGGTCAACTAGAAACTCAAGATGAAAGGGAATTAGTCCTGCAACTCGGCTATGAAGTGATTTCTTCTAGTTCTCGCACTCCCGATGAACCAAAAATTAACGCTGAAGAAGCCGCAGCTTATCACAAATTAGTCACGTTGCTGAATCTTTCAGAGGATGTGGTCAAGCGTATTGAAGCTGAATCATCGGCTGCAGATACTTCAGAGGGAATTGTCGAGAAGATGGCTCACAAATTAGAAAAGTTCATCAAAGGCTAGTTAGTGACTTGCGCGCGCTTGGCTTAAAAACCCGGTTGATTCCTAGATTTCTCGTTACTCAACCTGGAATTTTTCGTAGAAACCGGGAATAAGCCTCCTATGCCTAAGTCTTTTTAGGTAAGTATCGCACTCATATTTTTATGAGTGAAACTATTTATAGCAAGTCTATTTGAGTCGTGAATGTAGAACCACCTGAAACACTTGTGATCATTGAATCGATTGTTTACAAATCAAATGGTTTTGCTATATAAATAAAGCTCAAGGGAAATAAACCGGCTTGTGAGTCCCAATTTCCTACGATATAGTAACAAAAAAACACGGGGAAGTTGAGCATATTTTTCATCGCCGGGAACGGTAACAGAATTTGCGATCGCCCTTCCCGCGCGCTGCCTTACCCTTAACGATAATTAGGGACTTAGGCAAAGCCTAAATCCCTAATTGAGCTACCGATTTTTTGTCATCACATAAAGTGAATCCAACCAGTCATTAGTGCGGTAACTTGCTGAGGGCGTGCCAAGTTCTGTAGCCGACAATACCATCTTGGGGTAAAGCCACGCTAATTTGCAATTGTCGCACTGCTACATCTGTCATCGGCCCGAATAATCCGTCAATGAAGCCGAAATAGTATCCATTGATTTTCAAGACATTCTGAACAATTTTAACAGCATTGCCAGAACTGCCCTTCATGAGGGTCGGCATATTCACAGGTGCACCAGAGTATAGTGCTTGCCAAGTCAGGGAACCGACAATCCCATCTTCAATTAAAAAGACGCGGTGTTGATAACCTTTGACGGCGTTTTGAACTTGGACGCCGAAAATACCGTCAATCGGCCCGAAATAATATGCCCAATGATATAGAAGCTGTTGTAATTCCTTGACAGCTTGACCTGTTGAACCCATTTGTAAAGTGGGTTTGTTTACTCCAGTGGTTTCAGCAAATGCCAGACTTGATTGAGCAGTAGTATCGGCGACAAGAGCCATAGTTTCATTGTTCAAGCTTCTTTCTTCGGTGTACATAACGTGGTTCCTCTCAACATTTAAGTTTTGGTTTTGATATTTCAGGTATAACTGGTGGGATTTGTGAATGCACAGTCACTTTTTGGAGTGTCACTCATGTGAGTGTCACTCGTTTGAGTTACCCGTGGGTAGGTCGTCAGGAATGCAAGTTGCAATATTTTTATGAGGACTTCTGTCGTCACTACAAACCAAGGGGTAAGGTGCACGGTGTACACCCTACCAAATACAAAGATGCGGGGTACGCACCCTACCCATTACTGTTGATTGTTTACTCCGCAAACTCTCGCAAAGCTGGAATTAAATACTGTGTCAAAGTAAAGGCATCTACTCCTAATTCCGTCCGTTCTTTGGCAGCCAGGATTCCGGCTTGAGCGTGCCACCAAGCTGCTGTTGCTGCAACTGATTGGGGGGGGGATTTG
The DNA here is from genome assembly GCF_036700645.1 of Microcoleus sp. S36b_A4. Lineage (NCBI taxonomy): Bacteria > Bacillati > Cyanobacteriota > Cyanophyceae > Oscillatoriales > Microcoleaceae > Microcoleus > Microcoleus sp. S36b_A4. The sequence goes on from NZ_JAUBPI010000009.1 coordinate 88,720, forward strand.
CGGGCGATCGCAGTTGCTAATAGTCCCCCTAACAAGCCTGTGAGAACGTCGCCACTGCCGCCTCTGGCGAGGGCTGGGGTGCTTTCGGGATTGAGGTAGGTGATGCTACGTGAAGCGTAGCTATCCGGTAGGGAATCGTCCTCATCCTTCCAACTTATGCAAACTCTCGCTCCCTTGAGCAATATCGTTGCGCCGCAAAGCTGAGCTGCTGCTTGAGTTGCAGCAATTCGATCATCGCCGCTTTCGTCGGCTAAGTCGGGAAATAAACGCTTGAATTCGCCAGGGTGAGGCGTGATAATTGTCAGTGCTGAACGTTCCGACAAAATCGGGACTGTGCCGAGTTGAGCGAGGATATTTAAACCGTCAGCATCTAAAACCAGAGGTCGATCGCTCTCCATTACAGATTCTACAGCGATTGCCGCTTCCAATGTCAGACCTGGCCCTGCAGCGATCGCATCATAAGTTCCCAAATCAATTGCTACTGGCAACTCGCTAATTGCACCGCTTTGGGTTTCGGGACATCCTATAACTAATGCCTCTGGCAACTGGCTGCTCAACATCGGTTTAATCGACTCAGGAACAGCAATTGACAGCATTCCGATGCCGCTTGCTCTTGCTCCTAATGCTGCCAAAATTGCGGCTCCGCTGTAGCGGCGGGAACCTGCAATAATTAGTAAGTGACCGTTGGTGTATTTGTGCGAAATTAGCGATCGGGGTAACGGCAAATGCTGAGTTGCCGAGGCTTGTGTAATGCGTTGTATCGCTGGCGTTTCACCCAATATTGCTGCAATATCTGCTGCGGAAATATCAAAATCAATTAATTCGGAACTCCCTATATATTCTAACGCTCTATCTTGCAGAAATGCCATTTTCCACAAACCCAAACATAATGTATGTTTTGCCCGGATTGCCGTCCCCAAAACTTCTCCGGTATCTGTATGAATTCCCGATGGAATGTCTATACTTAAAATGGGTATGTTTAAATTATTTATTTCGTCAATAGCTGCTGCGGTAGCGTTATTAATTTCTCGTTCTAATCCAAAGCCAAATAAACCATCTACGAGCAAAGTGCAGTTTTTTAGATTTTCAATTTTGTCAAGAAATGAAATATTTAAAGAACGGGCATAATCAGCGTGATTTTTTGTTAGTTCTTTTAGTTTAGAAAACGGGCAGTAAATAACTACTTGGAAACCTTGAAAATGCAATTCACGGGCCACAACCAAAGCATCGCCGCCGTTGTGTCCGGGCCCAACCAATACGCCGATAACTGGCAATTGAGAATTAACAAGATTTTTCCCTTCTTCCCTTTTTCTTCTATCCGTTAAATCCCGTACACTGCTAGTTGCCGAACTTCCTTCGACTTTCAAAAGCTCCTGAATGCGTAGGGCAATCAGTCCCGCGACTTTTTCCATTAAAGCTGCGACTGGCATTCCAGCAGCAAAGATTCTGGTTTCTATTTGCCGCATTTGGTCGGCGGTGACAACAAATTTTTGAATAGTCATATTAGTGCTAAAATTTCAGCTAACAGCAGCAGTGGCAAGTTGTAGTATACTTGTGGTATAATAAATTAGCTCGATCGAACTAACTCACAGTAAAATAGCAATTTCTCTCAGAATCATGAACAAGATTGTTGTAGGCCTCTCCGGCGGGGTCGATAGTTCCGCAGCAGCCGCAATTTTACACCATCAGGGATATGAAGTGGTGGGTTTAACGCTGTGGTTGATGAAGGGCAAAGGTCAGTGCTGCTCTGAGGGAATGGTCGATGCAGCTAAAATTTGCGAAGATTTGGGCGTTCCCCACCACATTGTTGACAGCCGCGATGTTTTTCAGGCAAGTATTGTCGATTATTTGGTGGAGGGTTACAGTGCAGGAGTTACACCTCTGCCTTGTTCGCAGTGCAATAAAACTGTGAAGTTCGGGCCAATGCTTAAGTTTGCTCGCGAAGAACTCGGAATTGAAAAAATCGCTACAGGCCACTACGCTCGGATTACTTACGATGCTGCTACAGGTCGCTATCAGTTGCTGCGGGCGATCGACCCTGCGAAAGATCAGTCTTATTTCTTGTACGATCTAACACAGGATTTGTTGGCGGGTACGGAATTTCCTTTGGGGGGAATTACCAAGACAGAAACTCGCAGAATTGCGGCGGAATTTGGCTTGACAACTGCTGATAAGCCGGAAAGTCAGGATTTGTGCTTGGTGGAAAGTAACGGTTCGATGCGGGCTTTTCTGGATAAGTACATTGCGCCGCAAAAGGGTGACATTGTGGACAAGTCAGGACGGGTACTCGGGCAGCATGACGGCGTGCATCACTACACAATCGGTCAGCGGAAGGGACTAGGGATTGCTGCACCGGAACCGCTATACGTGATTGAACTTGATGCTGCTGGCAATCGGGTAATTGTGGGCGATCGACAGTTGGCGGTAGAATCTGAATGTACAGTCCAGAAAGTGAATTGGGTTTCTGTGGCTGCACCGACGGCTCCGATTCGGGTTCAGGTACAGATTCGATATCGATCGCAACCCGTCCCGACTACAATTATTCCAGTGGAATCCTCTCAAGAAGAGGAAAAAGCTGGCGGTATAAGAGTTAAGTTGATTTTTGACGAACCGCAGTTGAGCATTACCCCCGGACAAGCGGCTGTTTGGTATGACGGCGATGTGCTGTTGGGCGGCGGCATCATAGAAAGAAACCAACTCCCAAATTGATATCAGGGGTAGACGTACCCACCTCACAAGAAACTTCCCGCAAGAAAATTCACTCTTATGGGAACAGGCATCCTGCCTATTCCCATAAGCCCACAAGAAACTTCCCACAAGAAAATTCACTCTTTGTGGAACAGGCATCTTGCCTGTTCCAAAAGGAAACTTATATTTCATTTCCCAGGGGTACATTTACTTAACTAACTTTTTTTCCAAACGCAAGATATTTCCCCTAGCATTAGTGCGGTAAACCCAAGTTTGCCTACCATCAGAAACCACAACCCGCCAACCTTCGACAATCATTTGACCGCAAATTTCATCCGCTTTCGAGAGTCCTAAACAAGTATTCGGCCAACTTTGTCCGCTTGATTCCGTTATTTTCAACTTGTCAGCAGCAATGCCAGTGGAGCCCGACAACTCTCGGCGAACTGCTTCTGCTACGGTTGCGGGCAATTGCTTCGGGGGATTTTTGCGCGTACCCTCGGCGAAATTCCCCGGTTCGGAAGTGAGTGTATTAAGTGCCAATACCGAATAGCTGATTGTTTGGGGCACCGCGGCTGAGGAAAATTGCTGCGCGGTTTGCTGCTGTTGCCTTTCCAACTGGGCAAGGGAATCTTTGAGGGCGCCCGCGTTAGCCGCAGCGGTGTGTCTTAGCGCCGGATACATTTCCCATACCAGAATTCCTGTCAGCACCAAAGCCAAGATTACAGGATTGGGCTGCTTTTGGTCTCGGTGTTTATTTTTTTGAAGTTTATTTTTGGAGATTCTTTTCATCATACGCCCTCTGCCTCACTTTACACAATGCGCGATCGCTCCTGAACACTCAACTGCAGATACTTATTTAGACACTATTGCTGGTGCTATTGGTTCCTTTGTGCAGAACCCACTTGACTGCTGGTGCGTGCGGCGCAAGTATTTTCTACTCGCCGCCTGCAGTTGTGTTTCAGGAAACTTGCACTACCCAGTTATTACTTAATTTTTACTTTTTGTCTCAGGGTATTAAGAAAAATTTATGCTTAAGTAAATATTCTTAAAAGCCTCTAATCCTGCCCCCAACTCTCAGTACAAATTACTATTCTGCGTTCCAAAACTGCTAAACGTGTTTTAGACTGTGGGAGGCGAGCTGAGCCAAGGATATCACAGGGATGCCGCAAAATTTGCTGCAACAGGACGAAAATGCATTAGAAATTAAATCAGCTATCGCTGATTAATTGTATTAGCAGTGTGGTTTTCTAGAGCAATCGTCCCCGAAAATACTTTAGTAGCAAACGCTACTTTTTTTGTACAATATTTTTGAAATCTCTCGATTATGAACAGAAAATCCCTGGGAATCCATTTAATGAATCGGCTGAGTTATCCTAAAAAATTTCTCCTGATCGGTTTTCTATTTGCAATACCCTTAACCTTGGTCATGTACCTGCTGATTTCCGAAATTAACAGCAGGGTTGATTTTTCTCAAAAAGAAATCTACGGTAATCAATACCTGCGCCCGCTACGCCAGTTGAGGGAATACATACCGAAACTTCAACTGTTAAATTATCAGAGCTTAAATCCTAATTTAAGTAATTCAGAATGCAGAAACTATTTAGAAGCCAAGATAGACAAGAACTTTCAAGCCCTAGCAAATACAGATAGCCAGCTTGGAAACATATTAATGTCCCGTGATAAATTTAATAATATTTATCAAGATTGGCAAAATTTAAAACTTCGTCGCAGCCAGTGGAGTTTAGAAACTTACGATTTGGTATATCAACGCTTAGCTGCAGAGATTAATAGACTGAGCGCTCACGTCGGCAATACTTCTAATCTAATTTTAGACCCCGATCTAGATACCTATTATTTGATGGATGCTACTTTGCTGAAAATTCCAGAAATCCAAAAAATCTTGTCAGAGATTAGGCTTATTTCTCACAAAAACAGCTTGAGTTCCGATGCCACACCTGAAGAAAGAGCAAAACTAATTACTTGGGCAGGCAAACTGAGAGAAATCAATCAGGATTTAGCCATCAATATGGAGGTAGGATTTAGTAATAATCCTCACGGGAATCTGCGACAGAAATTAAGCGACGATTTGACCAAATTTAACTCCGTAGTAGAGCAGCTAACTGTGAAAATAGATAAACTGATTTATCCCACAGCCTTAGTGGAATATTATGCCTATCTCGATGGGAGCGATCTAGTTCTGAATTCGAGTTTTGAACTGTGGGACAAAACTCTCAATGAATTAAACTTTCTTCTGCAAAAACGCATTGATAGTTTTGTTGCCAAAAAACGCATAATTTCTATTCTTGTGTTAATAACCTTAGCCCTAGTTACTTATTTATTTGTAAGTTTTTACAGAAGCGTTATGCAAACTGTATTTGTCCTTGACGAAGCTGCAAAAAAGATGGCAAGCGGCAATCTAGACCACAAAATTATTTTGGATAACAGAGATGAACTGGGGCAAGTTGTGGGTGCGTTTAACAAGATTGCCGATGCCTTAGTTGGTGCAAATCAAGAAATTACTATTCTCAACGATCGCCTAAAAGCTGAAAATATGCGAATGAGCGCTGAACTAGATGTTACTCGCAAGATTCAGCAGATGCTGCTGCCAAAAGACTTAGAACTCAATGAAGTTGTGGGGTTAGATATTGCGGGATTTATGGAAGCTGCTGAGGAAGTAGGGGGCGACTATTACGACGTACTCCAACACAAAGGTAGAGTGAAAATTGGCATTGGGGATGTGACGGGACACGGATTGGAGAGCGGCGTTTTAATGATTATGGTTCAAACGGCAGTGCGAACTTTGCTCGCATACAATGAACCAGACCCAGTAAGATTTCTAAGTGCTATTAACAGTGTAATTTACGATAATGTGCAGCGCATGAAATCCGATAAAAATGCCACCCTTGCTTTGCTAGACTATGAGGAGGGGATGCTGAAGTTGAGTGGCCAGCATGAAGAAATGATTGTTGTGCGGTGTAACGGTTCTGTCGAGCGGTTTGATACAATCGATTTGGGTTTCCCGATCGGGCTGGATGTAGATATTGATGAATTTGTTGCTGAGAAAATTGTGCATTTGCGTTCAGGAGATGTGGTTGTACTATACACGGACGGGATTACGGAAGCTAAAAATATGGATAAAGTGCTTTATGGTTTAAAGAGGTTAATTGAGGTAGTAGAGATTAATTGGCAGCGTTCGGCTGCCGAAATCAGGCACGCTGTAATTAAGGACGTGCGATCGCACATCGGCGAACAAAAAGTTTTTGACGACATCACATTGCTGGTACTCAAACAAAAATAACTACTTGCATATCCCTCCTAAAGTTTAAAATATATTCAGTGATCCCCGTCATTTCAAACTTTAGCTCTTACAGCGATATGACTCAGATTTTCGGCGATTTCATCGAGCAGCCCGCTAGCCAAGAATACTTAATAATGGGATTTTCTCCCAGTTCGGTTCCTCTCAAGCAGCGGTGGCGAAACAACGGTTTGTCGGCGGATTTTCTGGCTGACTACCTGACGACTTTTTTTCCGGGCAACCAAGATGAACCCTCGACAATAGAAAGACAAGCTGAAATAAAAAGCGCTGTTAGCTACATTGCCAACGAGTTATTGGAAAATGCCATGAAGTTTAATGATGAAACCTCGGAGTACCCGATCGCTATTAAACTGCAATTAGAGAGCGACGGAGTGATTTTCTCAGTTGCTAACAGCATCTCTCCCCAAGCGGTGGACAAGTTTCAGGCTTATATTCACCAGTTGCTGACCTCCGAGCCAAGCGAACTTTACATTCAGCGGTTAGAAAAAAATGCTGCTGACGACAACTGTACCAATTCTGGATTGGGTTTGTTGACCATGCTCACCGATTATACCGCCAAACTTGGCTGGAAATTCCAGACCGTGCACAAAGACCCGGAAGTAATTGCGGTGACAACTATGGTGCAATTAACAGTATAAGCAACGCTAGCGATCGATAATATCGAAGGAACTTTTTTTTGTGGCTATGGAAATTTATACAGAAGATTACCAGATCTGTTACGATCCAGCAACGGCAACCGTGAGTTTTATTGGCTCTCTAAGGCTAAGCGGGCCTGCTGAGTACGCGCCGATAGCGCAGTTGCTGACTCAGGTTGCCGACGTGGAACCGACAAAAATTATCCTGAATTTGGAGCAGTTAGAATTTTTGAACAGTTCGGGCATCAATATGCTATCGAAGTTTATTATCCATGTACGCAAAACAGCCAAGGTGCAAATGGCGGTACAAGGCTCTCAAAGCATAGGTTGGCACGGTAAATCTTTGAGAAATTTCCAGCGCCTGATGCCTGGTTTACAGTTGGAATTTCTCTAGAAATACGATTACTTTTAGGGTGCGAGATGTTGAGCAATTTTTTGTTAGTCAAGGCGCAAATTCTCGAGTTATGCTGGAAGAACAACCATCTAGAGAACAGCTACTTTTAGAGATAGAAAGATTGCGCCAGCAAGTGGAAGACTTGAAGGAGGAAAAAGCGGATCTGGAAATCTTGCTGGAAACTACTGCTCAACATTCCGATACAGTTGAAACAGAGTTGCGATCTCGCGCATTCGAGGCGGTGCGCGAAGGCGAAATCAAGCTGGCTCAATTTCTCGAAGCGATTCCCATAGGTGTGCTCGTGCTGGATTCTCAAGGCAAACCTTACTACGTAAATCACGCCGGAGAGCAGTTACTCGGTCAAGGAGTTTTGCCATTGAATTCTGTTGAGGATTTGTCCGAAACTTATCAAATTTATATTGCGGGAACTGAGACTATTTACCCTTTCGAGAATTTGCCGATCGTCCGAGCTTTGAGGGGCGAAAACGCGACGGCGGAAAATCTGGAAATTCATCAACCCCACAAGAAAATTCCCCTTGAGATTTGGGGAACGCCAATTTTTGACGAGGGTGGCAAAGTTGCTTTTGCGATCGCAGTTTTTCAAGATGTCACGGAACGCAAAGAAGCTGAAGCGGATCGCCATTTATTTATTAAGAAACTATTTGATCTTAATCAAAACTTGGAAAAATCCCTGGATGCCGAATCAGACTTAACTGATGCCTATGGGCGATTTGTGCCTCACCAATTTCTAAATCTGTTGGGATATGAAAGTATTATAGATGTCAATTTAGGCGACCAAGTGCAGCAGGAAATGTCGGTGCTTTTTTCGGATATTCGCGATTTCACGACGCTTTCAGAAACTATGAATCCCCAAGAAAATTTTAATTTTATCAATGCTTACCTTTCGCGGATGGAGCCTGCGATTACTAGCAATAACGGGTTTATTGACAAATACATCGGCGATGCAATTATGGCTTTGTTTAGTGACTTTGCAGATGATGCAGTGAAAGCGGGTATTGCAATGCTAAATATCCTGAAAAATTATAACGAATACCGTCAAGGCGTCGGCTACATCCCGATTCAAATTGGAATTGGCATTAATTCGGGTTCTTTGATGCTGGGGACAGTCGGGGGTACAAGCCGAATGGACAGCACTGTGATTAGCGATGCTGTTAATTTAGCATCTCGCATTGAAGGATTGACCAAAGATTACGGCGTACCTCTGTTAATTTCTCAGCAGACTTTGGAACGGTTGCGAAATCCCACCGATTATGCTATTAGAATTGTGGATAAAGTACAGGTAAAAGGAAAATCTCAATATGTGGTAGTTTATGAGGTATTTGATGCAGATCCGCCGGAAAGTTTGTCGGCAAAGCTAGCAAATTTGTCTGTGTATAATGAAGCTATGTTACTGTGCGATCGCAAGGACTTCCGAGAAGCGGGAAAATTATTTGAAGAGTGTTTGCGAACAAATCCAAGCGATCATGTAGCTCGCATTTACCTGAAACGCTGTCGGGATTGGCGATCGCTCCTCAAAGGAATTTAAAGCAAGCTAGTCTATTTTAGATTTAAGGAATGAGAATTAAATAACTTACAATGCGTGATGGTTCTTGTGGGATGGGCGTCCCGCCCGTCCAGAAAGGGCGGGCTAAGAGTGCCCATCCCCTACTCCCCACTTTCAAGAGTGTAAATTATTTAATTCGCGATCCTAAGATTGACCAGGAATTTCAAAGGTGGTACCCGCCACGTGATTTATCCGTGGAATCAATCCAAAATCGAAAATCGAAAATCCTCAAGCCCCCGCATTTATCCGTGGGGTCGCCTCTAAAATCTAAAATCTAAAATCTAAAATCGATTGACTTCATATAGCAATCCTCGCATCACTTGTGAATTTCTTACTTTCTCCCTGCAGGTTCGGGGAGAGTTGGGGTGGGTGAAAAATTTACGACTCCTGTAAAGATTGATATATATCTTGAGAGTGATGACTGACCTCTGGAATCTGTCAAAGGTGTAAAATATAAACAGCTTTATAGCTGTTACTTCTGAGGCTTCTCAAAATAGAACGGCTGAGGGCGGAACAGCCAGCGATCAGTAATTTGGTGCGAGAACGGCGGCCAGCGCTGAACCTGTCTCAGAAAAAGTTGGCGGATGAATTAGGGATGACCTTTTCCACGATTCATCGTTGGAAAAAGGGACACGCTACGACTTCTCGCTTGCCACTCAAGCAAATTTACATATTGCTGGATGAGTTAGGTGATTCGCTAGATGCAACGGCGAATGCAGTAAGGCACAGCGAGCAAGATATCTTTCGGATAAGGAGTAAAAAGGGTGAGTGTAGAGGGAATCAACAGCATTTTCAGAGATATTCGACTACTTCCCTATGGTGTGGCCACCCTCTCCGTGGCTCTGGCACTGGCGCTAACCCGATCGCTTTTACCGTGGATCTACCCAACCACGACACCCCTGTTTTTCATCGCGGTGATGGTGAGTTCCTGGTATGGCAGTTTTGGGCCTGGGTTGCTGGCAACAATTTTATCCACGCTGGCAATTAACTATTTTTTTATTGAGCCGTTCTATTCCTTACAGATAGTTAATGTAGAGACAATTCTTCGGATTGGTATGTTTTTGCTCGCTGCAGGATTGAGCGCTTCACTCAATCAATCGTGGCGCACTGCTATAAAAAACGCGAAAGCAGCCCTGCAAAATTTACAGCAGGCAATGGAAGTAGAACAACAGGTGCGCGGCGAAGCAGCACAAGCTGCGGCGACTGAGGCAAAAGAACAACTAGAAACGGTACTTTCTACCATCAACGATGGGTTTTACATCCTCGATCGCGATTGGCGCTACACCTATGCCAACGATCGCTACTGTGAAATGGTTGGAATGCCGCAGTCAGCGATTTTGGGTCAGAACGTTTGGGAGTTATTTCCGGCAGCCGTTGACACCGATGCTTATGTGCAGTTTCATCGGGCAATGCGCGAACAAACGCCACTCCAGTTTGATTATCTGTACTCACCTTGGAAAGGTTGGCATGACCATCGCATTTACCCTTCGCCCCGGGGACTGACGGTTTTGCTTGCTGACATTACCGATCGCAAACAGGCAGAACTCCTCCTAATCGAGCAGACACGACTGCTGGAGTCGATCGCCTTCGGGCAGCCACTAGACGACTGTCTGGCAGCCGTGTGTGACTCAGTATCCAGGCTGAATCCGGGTACCCGCGCGGGCTTCCTGCTAGCGGATGCTCAGCGGCTGACGTTTAAGAGATCAATTACTCCAGACTTTCCAGCGTCTTTTGGTGAAGGACTCCAAGATGCTCCGATTAACGATTTGTGCATTGGAACCTGTGGCGAAGCAGTGTATAGCGGTCAGCCCGTGACCTGCGCCGACATTGCCAACGACGATCGCTGGTCGCAAGCATGGCGAAATTTATGCGTGGCTCATGGCATTCTAGCCTGCCATTCTCAGCCCGTGTTCAGGCACGACAATCTACCTATGGGGTCGCTGATGCTGTGCTTTAGCGAGGCGCGGATGCCGACTGATTGGGAACATAAACTCGCGGAGTTCGGCACCCAAGTTGCCAGCATCGTCTTTGAGCGCGATCGATCATTCCAGGCGTTGCGTGAGAGCGAAGAACAACTCCGATTGGCTTCCGAAGGCGGCAATTTGGGTTTGTGGTATTGGGATATGGAAACAGACACGCTGAGTTTGACGGACATAGCCAAAGCGATGTTTGGTTTACCCGTCAATACAGCAATGTCGATACAGGTGTTTTTAGAAGCCGTGCATCAGGACGATCGCCCATTCGTTCACACCGTGATCACTGAGCTAAAAGCGAATCAACCGCATACTGAAATTGAGTATCGGACGCTGTGGGCAGATGGCACCGTTCGTTGGATTTTGGCAAAGGGCGATTGCGCCTACAACGCTGATGGCGTCAGAATTTCGATGCGCGGCGTATTAATCGACATCAGCGATCGTAAACAAGCCGAAGAAGCGTTGCGTCAAAGCGAAGAGCAGAGTCGCAACATTCTAGAGAGTATTGATGATGGATTCTTTTCCCTTGATGAGAATTGGCGTTTCACTTACGTGAATCGGTCAGCGGAAATTCTGCTAGACCGCGCTCCGGGCGCTCTGATTGGGAAGAATTTTTGGGAAGAATTCCCAGGACTCAATGGCAGCGAGTTTGAGCGGGTTCATCGGCGCGTGGCAAACGAGCGCGTGGCTTTTTCAGTCACGGCTTTTTATCCCGATCACGATCGGTGGTATGACGTTCGCACCTACCCTGCCGCGAACGGGATTACCATTTATTTCCGAAATGTCACCGATCGCAAACAGGCCGAGGAGGTATTGCAACAACGAGAAGCAGAACTTCGTTTAGTCACCAATGCAGTGCCTGCCTTGATTTCCTTTGTAGACTCAGACCAGCGCTATCGCTTCAACAATCGAGCATATGAAGAATGGTTTGGACATCCGGCAGCGGAAATCTATGGCAAGCACCTCCAAGAGGTTTTAGGCGAAACTGGCTATGAAGGGATTCGTCCTTATGTTGAGCAAGTCTTGGCAGGACAGGAAGTGACCTTTGAAAGCCAAATTCCCTACAAAGATGGTGGAACCCGTTATATCAATGCGACCTATGTTCCCCGCTTCAATAGCCAGGGAAAAGTTGAAGGGTTTGTAGCACTGGTCAACGATATCACCGATCGCAAACAAGCCGAAGCCACACTACGGGAGAGTGAGGCAAGGTTCCGGCTGATGGCAGATGCCGCCCCTGTGCTGATTTGGATGTCGGGCATCGATAAACTCTGTTATTACTTCAACCTCCCGTGGCTCAACTTTACCGGACGGACGATCGAGCAAGAAAGGGGCAATGGTTGGGCACAAGGAGTCCACCCCGACGACCTCGATCGGTGTTTAGACACGTATGTGACTGCCTTTGATGCCCGTCAACCGTTCAAGATGGACTATCGCTTGAAACGCTGTGATGGCATATACCGTTGGGTTATGGATGAAGCTGTTCCTCGCTACGGATTGGACGGTGAGTTCTTGGGCTACATCGGCTCCTGTGTTGATATTGAAGACCACAAACAAGCTGAGGAAGACCTACGCGAGAGTGAATCCCGCCTCCGTCTGATCTTTGAAAGCGCCAAAGATTATGCCATCTTCACCATCGACCTTAACGGCATCATTGCCAGTTGGAACTCAGGGGCACAACGGCTGTTGGGCTATACCGAGACAGAAGCAATTGGTTGCCCGATGCGGATGATCTTCACACCCGAAGATAACGAACAAGGACAAGCCGAGTACGAGAGGCAAACGGCTCTAGTACAAGGACGGGCCGAAGACGAACGCTGGCACGTCCGCAAAGATGGGAGTCGCTTTTGGGCCAGTGGATTGATGATGCCTCTGCTTAATGAAGCGGATTGTCTGCAGGGATTTGTCAAAATCATGCAGGACAAAACCGCACAACGGCAAGCAAGTGAGCGACTGCAATTGCTGTATGAAACTACCCGCGATCTCATGAAGACAGAACAGCCTCTGGCTTTGATGGACACGCTATTCCGCAAACTTGCAGTGCAACTCGATCTGCACTCTTACTACAACTTTATGGTGGAAGAAAAAGACAACCGCCGGATGTTGCATTTGAGAAACTATGAGGGCATCTCTGAAGAAAGGGCGCAGGCGATCGCATGGATCGATTTAGGGGAATATCTCTGTGGACTGGTTGCCCAAACGCAGCAGCAACTTGTCTTGAATCAAGCCGAACTCTCTACTCATCCGAATGCTAAAGCCGTCTCTGAACTGGGCATGACGGCTTACGTGGGTCAACCGTTAATTGCTCAAGGGCGGTTATTAGGGACGCTCTCATTTGCCAGTTTGACTCGGACGCACTTCACGCCTGCTGAAATCGAGCTGCTGGGCTCTATCTGTGACCAAATCGCGATCGCCCTGGAACGGGCAAACCTGAACGATTCACTGCAGCAGCAAGCGGAACAGCTAAAACAGGCAAATCGGATCAAGGATGAGTTTTTAGCGGTTCTATCCCATGAATTGCGATCGCCCCTCAATCCGATCCTGGGGTGGACAAAGCTGCTGCAAACTGGCAAGCTGGATGCGGCCAAAACTGCACAGGCGTTAGCCACAATCGAACGCAATGCCAAGCTGCAAACTGAATTGATTGAAGATTTGCTTGATGTCTCGAAAATTCTCCAAGGCAAGCTCAGTCTTAATATTCGTCCAGTCGATTTAGCTTTAACTGTGGAATCGGCGATCGAAACTGTCAATTTGGCTGCTGTTGCCAAATCCATTGATATTCGGACTGTGTTAGATCTTCAGATCGGACAAATTTTGGGGGATTCGGGCCGTTTGCAGCAGATTGTCTGGAATCTTGTTTCCAATGCGGTCAAATTTACTTCAGCCGGGGGGCGTGTTGAGGTGAATTTGACTCGTGTTGGCAATCAGGCTCAAATTACGGTGGCGGATACAGGGATTGGCATCGCACGGGAGTTTTTACCCTACGTGTTTGACTACTTCCGGCAAAAAGATGGCGCCACAACTCGCAAGTTTGGTGGCTTGGGGTTGGGGCTGGCGATCGTGCGGCATCTAGTGGAACTGCACGGCGGCACCGTTGGGGCAGAGAGTCTGGGTGAAGGGTTAGGAGCTACCTTTACCGTAAGACTGCCCATATCACCGAAGGTAAGACAAGAAAACTCTCTTGCAAGACTTTCGGAACGATCGACTGCGGATGAACCGTTATCCGGGATGCGGATACTTGTGGTAGATGATGAGCCGGATATGCGAGAGTTGATTTCTTTTTTGCTAGAAGATGCAGGTGCAGAGGTAGTGACTGTTGCTGTTCCTCAAGAAGCCGTCACAGCGTTGACTAATTTCCAGCCAGATGTCCTGTTGAGCGACATTGGAATGCCGGGGATGGATGGCTATATGCTGTTGCGGCAAGTGCGAGCCCTGCCGCCAGAACGGGGTGGGCAGATTCCCGCGATCGCCCTGACTGCCTATGCGGGTGAGTTTAATCAACAGCAAGCTTTGCAAGCTGGATTTCACCGACATCTGGCAAAGCCGATCGAACCGGATAAATTAATTAAGACGATCGCCGCACTTCTTAGCCAGAACACTCATGACCCAGCAAGCGATAAAGATTGATCCGAAGGATATCAAACCGATCAAACATCACTAAGCTTTTAACTTGCTCTGGTTAGGCAGCGATATTTGTATTACAGGAGAATCTATCAATAAATCCGGTTTCTAGTTTAAAAGCGCGTAAGTCCTGATAATATAATCAATAATTTGGAGTGTCAAAAAAAACGATGGGAATTAACAAGCACCAGCCTAGAATACATATAAAACCTTCAGTGATTAAAGCGATAGCTCTGTTCTTTCTGTGCTGCTTGTTAACTGCAAGTTGTGGACAGGGATCACGCCGATCGGTGACTGCGAGTGGCGAAAATGCTAATAACCGCGTTACTATTGGCACAACCTTGAAATTGCGGACGATCGATCCTGCGGACGGTTACGAAACCTTATCAGGACAATTGCTGCGAAATTTGGGCGACACTCTCTACACCTACGAGTCTGGAACTACAAAGTTAATCCCGCATTTAGCGACAGCAATGCCAAAAGTTAGCCAAGACGGATTGACATATACAATCCCCTTGCGTCAAGGAGTTATTTTTCACGACGACACACCGTTTAACGCCGCTGCAATGGAATTTTCCTTGCAGCGGTTTATCAAAAATGGTGGCAGTCCGGCTATGTTGTTGAGCGATGCAGTAGAATCGGTAAAAGCCACGGGCGAATACGAATTAACTTTTCAACTCAAAAAGCCTTTTTCTGCTTTTCCTTCCCTGTTGACATTTTCCGGTATGTGTGCTGTTTCTCCGAAAGCATACGAGATTGGACAGGGTAAATTTAAACCCGATACGTTTGTGGGAACTGGACGTTACAAGCTGGCCAAGTACGGCAGCGATTCTCTCAAGTTTGACGTGTTTGAAAAGTATTGGGGGGAAAAGCCGGTTAATCAAGGAATTGACATTTTGCTGCTTTCTAGTTCGTCAAATTTGTTCAATACTTTTCAGACTGGTGCCGTTGATGTGGCTTATTTGTCTCTGGATGCAGACCAAGTTCAAAGCTTGGACGAGGGAGCAAAAAAAGGGAAATGGCAGGAAATCGCGGGGGAAAGCAGTACGGTTAATTACATAACGCTGAATACCAAGTCTAAACCGCTGGACAAGTTAGAAGTCAGACAGGCTATCGCAGCAGTGATGGATCGCCCGGTGATTAACGAGCGCGTACTGCGGGGACAAGCACAACCGCTTTACAGTCTGATTCCCACAAACTTTGACGTTCAAAAACCAGTTTTTAAAGAACTTTACGGTGATGCCAACACGACAAAGGCTAAGGAACTTTTAACGAAAGCGGGATACTCTGCCACCAATCCTTTCGTTCTGCCAATTTGGTATGCTTCGGCTTCTACAAAACGAGCTTTAGTGGTGAGCATGATGGAGGCGCAAGCTAAACTCAAAATGGACGGGATAATGAAGGTAGAAATTAACAGCGTGGAATCTCCGACTTTGTTTCAAAACATAGAGAAGGGAATTTATCCTGCGGTTTTAGTGGATTGGTCCGCCGACTTTTTTGACGCTGACAATTACATCCACCCGTTTTTAGATTGTGCGACAGGTTCCGAGGCGGGGGGCTGCTCCAAGGGTCAAAGTCAAAGTCAGGGTTCGTTTTATTATAGCGATCGGGTAAATCAACTGATCGACAAGGAGCGCAAAGAAACAAACCCTGAAACCCGCAAAGCCCTATTTGGCGAAATTCAAGACATACTGGGTCAAGATGTACCTTTCATCCCTCTTTGGCAAGATAAGGACTATACTTTTGCTCAGAACAGCATTACCGGCGTCCGTCTCGAACCGACGCAATCTTTTCCTTTTTGGTTCCTGAAAAAGCAATAATTCTTTACAAGAATTTCGAGGAGTTGAAACGTCAATAATTATTGCATAGTTTGTGCACAATAGGGTGATGATTGTCACAGTTTATCAAAGAGACTGATCACCCTAACCTCTTTAATGATGTGGGATATTATTAAAAGAGAGATATTGCTGAGGGTGAGTATATGAAACTGAGAATTTTAACAACAGGGCTGCTAATTGTGATGGGTTGTGCATCGGGAGTAAAGGCCGAAAACGTATCACAAGTCAAACAATTATTAGAAACTAAAAAATGTAGCCAATGTGACTTGACAGGAGCGCAGCTTGCTGGTATTGATCTGAGCGGGGCAGATTTGAGCGGTGCGAATCTCAGAGGTGCAAATTTGAATGGTGCAAATTTGGACGAAGCCAAACTGAACGAAGCAAATCTAAAACAAGCTAAATTGCAAGGTGCGAGTTTAATTGGGGCTAAAATGCACGGGGCTAATTTGGAGGGTGCTGATTTGACTCGCGCTAATCTGAGTCTGGCGGGTTTAGTGATTGCCACTTTGAAAAATACCAACCTCACCAGCGCTAATTTAATCGGCGCTAATTTAGAAAGCGCCAATTTGGCGGGTGCAAACCTGAAAAATGCTCGCCAGTCTGTAGCGAATTTAGCTAATGTCAGCCTCAGAGGTGGCAGTTTGGCTGGAATAGACGTACAGGGAGTCAACTTGCGAGATGCAAATTTGACCAATGCAAATTTGAACGGTGCAAATTTGAACGGTTCGGACTTGACAGGTGCTAATTTAAAGAATGCCAATATGGCAAATGTAGATTTGAAAAACGCTTCTTTGCCGTAGGACGATCGCCAATTGCTATATCAAATTCTGGTGCTTAACAAAGTTAATATAATAATGTAGGGGCTATTCTGAAAGAGACTGTTGGCGAATTAAAAAAGGGTGAAACCAAACATCCCATAATCATGGAAAAAAAACTACAATGAGGCAGAGGGAAAAAGAGCCGAAA